>RFHT01000167.1 GCA_003696835.1 Bacteroidota bacterium | reverse complement strand
GGGCAGCGCGACCTGCGCCTGTCCTGGCGATACCTGCGCACCGATTATACCCTGCGCCCGGGAGAAGAAGTGGATATAGAAGCGACCATCGCCTCTTTTTTCCGCTCAGGCATGTTTACCCCCGTTTACCGCCCCCAAAAATCCTACTATGCCCAGCTCATGCTCTGGATTGACCACGGCGGGTCCATGGTGGCCTTTGAGGACTTTGCCCGGCAAGTGCAGGCCCTGGCGCCCCTGGGCAAGTTTGGCAAGCTGCCCGCGGTAGCCTATTTTCGCAATGTGCCCGCCGGCCGGGTGTTTGAAAGCCCGGCTCACCAGCGGGCTATCTCCTTTGACACCCTGGCCTCCCGCTTCCGCCATAAAAAGGTAAACCTGCTCATCATCAGCGATGCAGGTGCGGCCCGTGGCCATTATGACGAAATGCGCGTGTTTCACACCCGCAGAGCCATGAACCGCATGCGGCAGTTTGCCCACCGCATCGTTTGGCTCAACCCCATGCCTGCCCACAGGTGGTGGGACAGCAGCGCCGAAGCCATCGCCCGCATTCCCGGCTGCCACATGTTTGCACCCACTCCCTACGACCTCAACCGGGCCGTGGATGTACTCAGGGGAAAAGGGAGGAAGGAAAATAAATTGGAACATATTTAACCCCAACACATGCTCACCCTCACCCATATTTATGTGTACCCCGTCAAATCGCTGGGGGGAATGGAAGTGCCCGAAGCAAGGGTAGAAGAGCGCGGCCTGCAGTACGACCGCAACTGGATGCTGGTCAATGAAAAAGGAAAGTTTCTCACCCAGCGCCAACTGCCGCAAATGGCCTTGCTAAGGGCAGAAATTCGCCAGGGCTACCTGTACATTCACCAGCAGCAGGGAAATATGCCTGCGCTGCAGCTGCCCCTGCAAAGCGAATACGGCCCCGGCACCGAAGTGCAGGTGTGGAACGACCGCTGCCAGGCCCAGTTTGTCGGCCCGCAGGCCGACCAGTGGCTGAGCCAGGCCCTGGGCAGGGCCTGCCGCCTGGTATATATGCCCGGCCAGAGCCACCGCCAGGTGGACCCCCAGTATGCCCCCCCGGGCCAAAGCGTGAGCTTCGCCGATGGCTATCCATTCTTAATCATTGGGCAGGCCGCCCTGCATGCGCTCAACCAGCGCCTGCAGCAGCCCGTAGGCATGAACCGCTTCCGCCCAAACCTGGTATTCAGTGGCGGCCAGCCCCACGAAGAAGATCAGTGGCACAGATTCCGCATCGGCAGCCTTAGCTTCCGGGCCGTAAAAGCCTGCGCCCGCTGTGCCATCCCCAATATCGACCCGCATACCGGCATAGCCGGCACCGAACCCACCCAAACCCTCAAAACCTACCGCCGGAAAAATGGCAAAATTTATTTTGGCCAAAATTTGCTGGCCGAAAACACCGGTACTCTGCGCAGGGGGCAGCCCATTGAACTGCTGCAAGCACAAGCCTGAATCCCACTTTTTTGCTCCTCAATCCCACACGCATAATATACGATAGCCTACGCTTGAACAGTTATTAGTTTAAACACAAACGGGGTTCTGCAACTTATGCGTTCTGCATATAGTCTTAATAGTAAAGGTGCCGCTGCGGCACCATGTTTACCCAATAGCAAAATCACTGCATGATGAAAACATATTTTCTGCTTCTCTCCAGTCTGTTGCTCTTGTTGCCTGGACTGCAGGCGCAGCCCCTGAAAATGGGCGCCAAAGTAGGCATAGGCTCCCGAACGGTCTCCCCCGGCGACCTCTTTCTCAGCAATGCGGATGCCCTGGACAGCCTCAAGGTGAGCTTCAGCTCCAGCAAACCCAGCTTTCAGGCCGGGCTGTTTGCCCGCCTCACCCTCTTGGGCATTTATATTCAACCCGAAATCCTCCTGACCTTCACCAATGCCACCTACGAAAAGTCCGATGTGTATAACAACAACGGCCAGCAGGTGTCGCTGGATGAAAAACTGGTGTATATGGATATTCCCCTCACGGCTGGCCTGAAGGTGGCCTTCCTGCGGGTGCAGGGCGGGCCGGTGTTCACTACGCTGTTGGGCAAAAAATCGGAACTGACCGAAATCGACGGGCTGGAGCGGAATTTCAAGGAGGCGGCCATAGCCGGGCAGCTGGGCCTGGGGCTGGATATAGGCGACCTCATACTGGATTTGAAATACGAATTTCCCCTTAGCAGAAACCGGGACCACTTCAATTTTCTGGGAGAGTCTTACGGGTTGAGCACCCGCAAATCACAGCTAATTGCCAGCGTGGGCTATGTATTTTAACTTTCGGTTTTTCTACTCAAAAAAAAATAAATTTCTACGAATAAATTAGACTATTACCGGATCCTGCTCGTTCTTATTACAGTTTGGAGCAGGAGACTAATTCCCTGAGTTTTCTTAAGCGCCTACTCATGGGAATAGTCTCCAATTTTTTATTTTATGCTCCGAACAATATTTGCAAGATAACATTTATTTCTACTAATAGTCAAGTGTTTAAATTTCGATTAGGTGATTTTTTTAAAAAAATCGCCCCTTTGATGCTGCCCCAACAATTGGGGCGGCCAGGCGGTTATATAGCAAACTGGTGGCAGTATCCTCCCTCGCGCCCCTCTGCCAGGCAGATGCAGCCGCTATGCGATGCCATAGGCTTTGCTGAGCTGTGCGATACGCCTGGCAAATTTGCGCAGGCGGGCAATCTGGGAAGAACTTGGTTTTTTTTGCTCCTTTTTATGCATGTGATGGTTCTTTTTAATTGGTTCAGTAAAAAATAACTTGCAGCCCAATGGGCAGCGAAAAGGTTTAGGCAAATTTGAAGTTGGGACAAGCTGTGTGGAAGGGCTGTGTGGTGCGAACTAAAATTCCACACACAAGATACACCAAAAAGACAGACAAAAAGCCATTTAGAGGATTATTGGTAATAAATATAGAGTGAGCGGATGCTTTGGCAGATTGAAAAAACCTTTTATCCGCTAACAAACACCCACAACACCTGATCATTTACCCATGCGTTTAACCTTATCTACCCGTGTACGAGGCCACTACCACGAAGTGATGGCCCGCTTTGATGAGCAACTGCTTTTGCGCCTCAGCCCGCCCGGTATAAAGGTGGAATTGCTGCACTATGGCGGTTCCCTTCCCGGCCAGCGGGTACATCTGCGCCTGCGCATTCTGGGGCTTATCCGGCAGGAATGGGAAAGCGAGATCACCGAAGCCGGAGAACATGAGGGGGAAATATATTTCACCGATGAAGGCAGGCGCCTGCCCTTTGGGCTCACAAGCTGGCGGCACCGCCATATTGTGCGGCAGGCAGGCCCGGGCCATAGTATCATCATAGACGACATTCACTACAGCAGCCGCAATGCCTTGCTGGACCTGCTGCTCTGGCCGCTGTTTTATGTTCAGTTTGCCTATCGCAAGCCGGTTTACCGCGCGTTTTTCAGGCGCATGGCCCGCCAACAACGGACAGGCTGATATACCCAACAGAAAAAACAAGCCCTCGCTCTCTGATGGGATCCAGCGCGAGGGTTAGGGTTTGTCCAGGTGGGATTATAGGGAAAATATGTGATAGGGAATAATAGATTAACCGAAAATTCTAAATATCTTTTTTAAGATGCAAGTTTTTGTACCAATTGTGGATAAATTCTACAAAAAAGCTGCCTCCCGGGCAGGAGGCAGCATACAATAGCATATCAATCTAACACATTTACCTACTCACTTCTCTTCTTTTTTATCCAAATCCCTCTATTATTCATCTCAAAAATCGTCGTAAAATCTCTTCTAAGGCAGCAGCACCCGGTCAATGGCATGTACCACGCCATTGGTGCCCTGAACGTTGGCTATTACCACATTGCTCTGCCCATTTTGCCCGTCGGTGAGACTTACGCCTCCATCGGCTACATTGGCCGTAAGGGTGGAGCCTTGTACAGTAGTTACCTGCGCCCCGTCTGATATAAGGTCGCTGCTGAGGTTGGTGCCAGCCAGTACATGGTAAGTCAGTACAGCTTCCAGGGTAGCAGCATCAATGTCATCCAGGCTGTTCCAGGAAGGGTTGCTGTCCAGCAAGTCCACAAATGCCTGATTCGTAGGCGCAAATACCGTGAAAGGACCCTCGCCTGAAAGTACGGCCACCAGGTCGGCCGACAGGTCGGCACGGGTAAGGGCCGCCACCAGTATGCTGAAGTTTTCATTATTCAGGGCCAGCTCCACCACATTGGGGGGAAGCAGTACCTGATCAATTACGTGAATGACTCCATTGCTGGCAGCTATATCGGTGTCGGTAATGTTTACGTTGGCATTCAACTTGGCCGAGGGGCTCACATCTACTTTCAGAGAGACAGTATTACCAGCAGGAGCAGGGCTAAGGGTAGATACGTAGGTAGCAGAGAGGTCGGTGGACCGCACATCGGCGCCCAGCACGTGGTAGAGCAGGATGGGTCGCAGGGCTTCGGCTGAGAGCTCACTGAGGCCAGATACGCCCAGGTCGGTAAACAGCTGCTGGAAGGCCTGGTTGGTAGGCGCAAATACCGTGAAGGGGCCGGTCCCTTCCAGGGTAGTGGCCAGGTTGGCTTTTACCAGGGCATCTACCAGGGTAGAAAAGCGGGCATCGGAGGAGGCAATCTCCACAATGTTTTGGGGCTCGTTGACCACCTCTTCCTCGCAGCTCATAAAGAAGGGAAGGGCAATCATCAAAGCAAACAATCTGAGAATTTTCATGTTAAGAGGTG
The DNA here is from genome assembly GCA_003696835.1 of Bacteroidota bacterium. Classification (GTDB taxonomy): domain Bacteria; phylum Bacteroidota; class Bacteroidia; order J057; family J057; genus J057. The sequence goes on along the minus strand of RFHT01000167.1, from coordinate 8,782 downwards.
TTTTATTAGGTGATTAATGTTGTGTTAACCCATAGGTAGAACTTTTTGTTTAATTTTTAGGCTAAAAAATTAAACAAAATAATTACAAGAGATCGACTCTCCACATTTTTTTTGCCCTTAAAGAGATAGATACGTTGATTTGTGGCAGTAAAAAAGCTATGCCATCATGGCCCGAAAACTCACTGTACAGGAGGTTCCTTTATTGTTGAAGCCCTTTTTGTGGCTGTATGGATGGGTAGCCGCGGCCCTTTTTTATCTGCAGCTGGCGGTATTTCGCTGGACGTGCCGCATTGAGTACCGGGGCAAGGAGCAGCTTGCCTCCACGCCCAACCACATTTTTTGCATCTGGCACGAAAATCTGCCGTTGTTTTTCATTGCCCACAACCGCTTTCGCAAACCCAACATCTGGCTCACCTTTCCGCTATGGTACATGAAGCCCATCCACCTGCTCAAGCGCTGGATCGGCATACGGGAGCTGGCTTTTGGGGCGTCGGGCCACCAGGGCAGGCAGGCCCTGGAGCTGGTGCTGGCGCGCCTGCGGCAGGGTTGGAGCACCTTCCTCACTCCCGACGGCCCCAAGGGGCCGCTCAAGGTGATGAAAGACGGCGCCCTGCTCATGAGCATGAACACGGGCACGCCCGTGATTCCCGTCTCCTTTTACCTTTCGCATGGCTGGCGCATTCCCTCCTGGGACCGCAAGCGCTACCCCCTGCCCTTTACCACCCTGGTGGTCAACTACGGCCCTCCCATACAAGTGACAGCCGCCAACATGGAAGCCGCCCGCCAGCAGCTCTCCCGCCTGATGGACGACCCGCCCCAGCGGATTGCCGGCAGCCCGGAGCCTCCGGAGCTTTAGGGGAGAACAAAATTCTTCCCTACTCCAGCACCTTCACCTCAATGGCAGGTCCATGCAGGTTGAAATAGCCGTAGCCGCCCACTACGTTGGTGGGATAATTGACGGGCTCTTGCAGCAGGTTGACAAACAGGCTGCTGCCGCTGCGCTGACGGGCACTCTGGAAGTCGTAGTACCCCCTGCTGATGTGTGAAATGGCAAAGGCTACGGTATCGCCTGGGCGAAAGCCGGGATAACTCAGGGTATCCCGTATCTGGGAAGCTCCGGCATAGAGCTGGTCGGCGTACAAGTGTACAGCGGAGCCGGACTGCAACTGCAGTAAATCATAAGTTTGTCGTTCGCCGCCCGAAAGCCGGTACACATTCAGCATGTAATAACTTTCTCCGGGCAGGTCTTCAAAAGCAGCATACAGCTGCAGCAGGGTGTCGCGAAAGGTGGTGTCGGCCAGCTGCAGAGAGGTGGTGTCAAAGGCATAATCCAGCTCTGCCCAACGGGTGGGAGGCAGCACCTCCGTACGGGCCATCACTTGCTGGCCCGAAACCGAATCATAAACCTCCAGCAGGTAAGGCTCATGCGGGTACATGGGCGTGCTCAGGCTGAGGTAAAACCCCTGCCCTATCCCCAGGAGGGTATCGGTACCGTCCTTGTAAGTGAGGGTTACCCGGGCATGGGGCACCAGCACCTGCTCCAAAAAGGCATCGGTGAGGCTGTCGCCTGCCTCCTGGCTAAAGTCCAGCGCACCAAAGCTCTTGCTTACGTGCACCAATACCCCCTCCTGAAACAGCATTTGGGATGCAACCACCAGGCGGGGCTCGGCCTGCTCTATGTCAATTTCCACGGGCTCCGGTACGCAGCCCTGCTGCATCACCGCCAGCAGCAAGCAGGCCCAAAAGCAAGTAAAGGGCGAGATTAAGCGTTTATTCATCTTTTTGGTTTTCATTAAAATTCAAAATTCCAGGCTACCGAAAGCACCCGTCCCAGGAAGCTGGGCTGGGCATAGTAGAGTCCCCTTTCGGGGGTATAGTTGATGTTGACCCGATAGGGCGTTGGGGAGTTAAATACGTTGTAGCAACCCAAGCTCCACTCAGAGCGCAACTTTTTCCGGGCTCTGTTCTTCAGAATGAGATTGACATCCAAGCGGCTGGCAGGGCTAAGACGGGTGGAGTTGCGCGCTGCATAAATGGGAATAATCTCCACGCCGCTCAGGTCGGGCATGGGATAGAGGTACTGCCCCACCTGGGGCGTAAAACGCGAACCCGACAAGTACGCATAGACGGCCGAAAAGGAAAGGCGCTCGGCTATTTCCCATATTCCTACGGCCGAAAAGTCATGTCGCCGGTCGTACTTGGCCCAGAAGGGCTGGCCGCCGTTGAGGGCCTCAAAATGCCGTTGCGAAAAGGCCAGGGTATAGCCGAGCCAGCCCGTGAGCCGGCCTTCGTCGCGTTTGAGCAGCAGCTCAAGCCCCCAGGATGTCCCCCTGCCCTGCAGAAGTTCCTGCTCAAAGTTGTCGTTCAGAATGAGGTTGGCTCCTTCGCGGTATTCGGTGAGGTTATTCATCCATTTGTAATAAGCTTCCAGGGTAAACAAAGCGTGAATGGCCTCAAAGTGGCGGGTATAGCTCACCGCCAGTTGGTGGGCCGACTGGGGCTTCACCCCACGGGTAACGGGATACCACAGGTCGGTAGGCAGGGCCACCGTGGAGCTGGAAACCAGGTGCATGTACTGCATCATGCGGGAGTAGCCGGCTTTGAAGGACTGGTGTTCGTCCACCTGTGCCACCCAGGAAGCGCGTGGCTCCAGGGCGGCATACACTTTTTGAGGCACCGCAGCCCCGGAGAGCCGCAGGCCATATTGCAGCTTCATTTTTCCATTTAGTTGCCACTCGTGCTGGAGGTAGAGAGCTACTTCATTGGAATAAAATGGCTGCACTTCTTTTTTTTCTATCACCTGAGAAATATCCCCCCGGGCGGCCACCACATTGGGTTTGAAGCGGTGGCGAATGTATTGGCCGCCAAAGCGCAGGGTATGGGCCGGGCTGAGGTAGTGAGCCAGGTCCTGTTTGAGTCCCACATCCACCACATTGGAGCCAATGAATATGCTGTTTTCATCTACCTTTCCTCCTATATCGTACTGAAAACGCGTAAATATGAGGGAGGTATTGGAAAACAAACGGCTGCTAAAGAGGTGATTCCAGCGCAGGGTGCTGGTGAGATTGCCCAGCCGGAAGCCAAAATCCACCTCTCCAAAGGCGGCGGAGTCCTGTTGCAGGGAGTCGCGCAGTTGGTCGGGGGTGTAAAGCACATCATCACCCAGGTAGGTACTGAAGTACAGCCGGTCTTTTTCCCCTATTTTTACATTCGCCTTGGCATTTACATCATAAAAATAATACGGTACAGGAATGTCGATCAGGCCGAAAACTTTATCGATATAGGTACGCCTGCCCGAAAGGCTGAAGGAGGCCCGGTCTTTGACGATGGGCCCCTCCACGGTGAGGCGTGAAGCGAGTAGGCCAATGCCGCCTTTGAGGTGCCAGCTTTGCAGGTTACCCTCATTCATGCTCAGGTCCAGCACTGAGGATAGCCGCCCCCCGTAGTGAGCGGGAAAGCCTCCCTTGATCAGGGTCATGTCCCTGAGGGCATCAGGATTAAAGACTGAAAAGAAGCCAAACAAATGGCTCACATTATAGACCACTGACTCATCCAGCAGAATGAGGTTTTGGTCGGGATCACCTCCCCTCACCAGTATAGAGGTGGTTCCTTCGCCCCCTTTGGTTACTCCCGGCAGCAGCTGAACCACCTTCATCACATCGGCCTCACCCGCCAGGGTGGGAATGTGCTTCATGGAGTTCACATTCAGCTTGATCTGGCTCATCTGTGGAGATTTCACCTCCTCAGCGTACGCCCGTTGAGAAGCCGAGATCACCACTTCATTCAGTTGGGTGTGCACTTCCTGCAATTTTATTTCCAGCTGAATGTCCTGAGTAAGCTGTACCCGTTGGGTATCCGTCTTGAAGCCGATATAGCTACACAACAGGGTGTATGTGCCGGCTGGCAGGGTGAGGGAGAAGAAGCCATATTGATTGGTGTAGGTGCCCTGGCGCAAGCCGGGCACTTGTACAGCTCCTCCCACCAGCGCTTCTCCCGAAGCGGCATGGATCAGGTAGCCGCTCAGGGTATGGTTTTGGGCTGGTGCAGCGGGGGGCAAAAAACAAACAACAAAGAGCAGCAAGGCATACAAGGCTCGCAGGGGCATACAAGGGTCTTTCATGAATCGGAAGCTTTGTAGGTGCATTTCAGATAAGACGAATATAAAGGCAGGTTACCTACCCCAAAACCCAAAATGTTCAAACGTGCAGCCCGGCTGAGCAAGCGTTTCACCTTAGTAGCTCCATCATCTTCCCGAGTTGTTGCTCATCGGTTTTCCAGCTATACACCTCCTCCCCCGCCCGCCAGCCGGCGGCATGCCATTGGTCCAGTTGCTGCAGCACGCGCTCTGCCCCAAGCCGGGGCGTCCAGGCCACGCCCAGCTTCCACTTTGCATTCAGCTCCTCCCAAAAGGGATCGCGGGTAAAGATGAGGGGTTTTTGGCAGGCCAGGGCCTCGTAAAACTTGGTGGGGATTTTCCCTTTTACAAAAGGGGTAAGCTGGTACAGAGCCAGGGAAGCATAGGCATGCCTGAGCAAATGCAGCACTTCCACGTATGGCAGGTAGGAGTTACCGCCAAAGAGGAAAAAATCGGCCTGCAAATTTCGCTCAGCCACCCACTGCTGCATGCGCTTCACCAGCGCAGCATGCTGGGAAAAACCCGCCACCACCATTTTCAGGGGGCGGTGCCGGCGCAGCTGCTCCCACAGGGCCAGGGCCTCCCATATTCCCCAGGCCGGGGCCAGGGTACCGCTGTACAGCAGGTAGGGCCCCGGCGGAGGCTGCAGCCGGGCCTGTCCCTGCACAGCCACGGGTGTAAAGCTGTTGCGCAACACAAACTTCTTCGGGGCAGCCACTCCCAGTATGTTGTCGTAGCACCACTCTGCATAACTCACGGCAGCGGCCCTGCCAGCCAGCCAACGCTCGTAGCGCCTCAGCAAGCGGGCCGCCGGCCTGCGCAGCCAGGCCGGATAATGGGGCGCATGGGCCATGTTCAGGTGGTAATCCTCATGCACATCATAGGCCCAGCTGCTGCCCTGCAATAGCCCCAAAAGCCAGGCCACCCACAACAATTCCGGCGTGTGTACCACATACGCATCGGCCCGGTGCCACAGGCAGTGCCACAGTATGCGCCAGGGCGCCAGCAGGCGCCGGAGGCTCAGCCGGTGAAAAGGGCGCAGGGGTACAATCTCAATACCCTCCTGCTGATAGGGCTGCCCCGCCGGGTCCTGCCCCATGATGCTCACCCGCCAGCCCAGCGCCTGCTGCGAACGCGCCAGCTTGTAAAAAATGCGCGTATGCACTGCCGGATTCAGCACCGTGAGGTGACAAATATGAGGCCTTTCAGCGTCCATACAGCGAAGGTACAGGCTGCAGCCAAAGGGTCAAAATGAAAACTCACGGCTTTCTCACCATTTCATTAGCCGGACCGGCCCCCAGGCGCTGTCGTTGAGCATGCGAAGCAGGTACATGCCCGCAGGCAGGGGAGGCAGCGCTATGCGGTTGCTGCCCGGCAACAGGCTGTAGGTGCGCAGCATGCGGCCCTGCAGGTCAAACATACCCAGCTCTCCTGCCTTCTTTTGGGGCCACTCCACATACACAGCTTCCCGGGCGGGGTTGGGATATACCTGCAGGGGAGAAGTGGCAGCTGTATGCAGGCCGGTAGTGGGCGTCATCACCACATTGTCCACACAAAAATAGGCGGGCGTATTCATGCCGTATTGCCCCACATCGCTGGACGAAAGCAAAAATACCAGGCTGTCGGCTTCTCCCAGGGCGCTGAGGTCCAGCCAGCTCCAGTTCTTGACGAGGTAGTCTTTTCCCGGGTCTTCAAAGCGATAATCGGCCAGGTAAAAATCCACGCTGTCGGTACTCAGGGTCCCGTTGAGGTATTTTTTTACGGTAAGCAGAAAAAAGTCTGGGTCTTCTCCCGTTTCGCCTCCAAATTTTTTGGCGAAGCCATCGCCGTCGCGCATACTCAGGTAGGCGTAGGTGCTGTTGGTCACGTACATGCCGGTAATTTGCCCGCCATTTACATGCATTACCGAGCTTCCAAATACAAAACTCACCGCATAGGTGGAGGAGCCGCCGGCCCCTGCGCCCGGAATGGCACTGTACTGGTTGAGAAATCCGGGAGTGAGGGTGTCGCGCATGCTGGAGATGGCCCAGCCCGACCAACTGTCATAGGTGGGGTTGTAGTGGTTGGGAAGAAAGAGATCGCCGCTGCTGAAGCCTTCTGCCTCACCGGCATTGTTCAGGAAGGTGTCGGCAGGCAGGTTGAAGTGCTCAAAGTGCAAGGTATCCTGGGCAAAGGCCGCGCTGAGGGTAGCAATCAGCAACAGCAGGGTGCAAAAGAGGGTGGTAGAGATTTTTTTCATCTGATCATGGTTGTTTATGGGGTGATAAAATACTTGACAATGGTTGTGGGTGAAAACGAAGGTTGAGGCCCAGCAGGAAATGCCTGCCGGGCATGGGCCGCCGCTCAATGGCGCGGTAATGCACATTGCCCACATTTTCCACCTGAAAAGAGAGGAAAGCACTCCACTGCTTCAGGCTGAGGGCGCGGCCGAGCCACAGATCGCCCAGCTGGTAGGCGGGCAGGGGATCGGAGAGGGTGCTTACCCCTCCCGTAAAGCGGTGGCTGTACTTCAGCTCCCATTGTTTCCACTGCACCCCCAGCACGGCAAATGCCCGGTGTCTGGGGGTGTAGATGAGCTGTGTTCCTTTGGGGATGCGGGGCTGCTCGATGGCTTTTTCGTTGGTAGAGCGCACAAGATCATAGCCTGCTGTGAGTTGCAGCTTGCAGGTACCCAGTTGCCAGTCGGCCTGGAGGCGGGGTTCCAGGCCCCGGCTCCACACCTGTGCGATGTTGTTGGCCGACCAGAAGCGCTGGCCTTCGCCTATGCTCCAGAGGATCCAGTTGTGCAGGTAGCGGTTAAAGGCCGTGAGGGAAGCCCGTAGCTGCCCTTTGGGCAGGGGGCATTTCAGGTGCAGGCCTACTTCCTGGCTCCAGCCGCTTTCGGGCAGCAGGTCGGGTTGGCCGCCGGGCTGCCAGTAGCGGTCGTTGAGGGTGGGCAGGCGGTAATTGCGGCTGAGCTTGAGTTTGAGCTGCAGCAAGGGCCACAACTGCCCTTCGGCAGCCAGGGCGGGCACCAGGGGAGCCAGCCGGCCGTCCACCAGGGCCTGGCGCGCACTGAGTTGCAGCTGCCAGCTGCGCCATCTTTGGCGGAAGGCAGCAAAGAGTGCGCTATGCTGCTGCGCATGAGGTTGGGCGTAGCCATTGGCCTCGGCCCGGGTGTAGCGGTGGTTGAGGCCCAGGGTCCAGTGCTGCTTTTCGTTGAGGTAGCCCTCGGCACTCAGCTCGCCTGTGGCCGTCCAGAAATGGCTGGGAGCCACCAGGCCGATGAGCGCATCGGTGTAGCGCAGTTGTTCGCGAAAGAAGCCCAGGCGGGCCTGCAGCAGGCTGGTAGTGCCTGCGCGCTGCCAGTGCAGGGCTGTGCGCAGCAGCGCATCGGCCTGGGCGGCCTGGCTGCGGCGCTGGGTGGTGGTAGGGGGAATCTGGCGGTGAGCCTGTTGCCACCACAGGTGCAGCGCCAGTTGTTGGTGTGCAGCGGGCTTCCAGTACACTTGTTGGAAGTAGGCCTGCTGGCGTATGGCGGCGTGTTGCTGCCGCTTCAGGGGCAGGCCGGGCTGTATGTGGTAGGGAAAATTGTTTTGGGCCTGGCGGTGCACGAAGGCGGTACTGGCCGAAAAGCGCTTTCCGCCATAGCTGGCTTTGGCCTTTAGGTCCAAACGCCCGAAACTCCCCAGCAGGCCGCCTGCTTCTGCCAGCCAGCCCTGCTGGTAGTGAGGGCGGTTGTGCAGACTCAGTACGCCCCCTATGGCACCATTGCCCCACAGGGCTGTATTGCCTCCATAGGTGAGGCGCACTTCATCGGAAAAGTCCAGTGGCAGCAGCGACAGGTCCATTTGCCCCAGCATGGGGTGATCCAGCGCCAGGCCGTTCCAGAGTATAGCCGTATGGGAGGCTGAGCCGCCACGCACAGAGGTGGTAGCCAGGCTGCCCAGGCCGTAACTTTTCACAAAAATCCCACTCTCCCTGCTGAGCAAGTCTGCCGCATGGGCAAAAGGAGCCAGTTGGGAGGCTGTCCAGCTTTCTATGCGTTCTCCTATGCCGGAGCCCCGTATGCGGCTGGCGGTGAGCTCGATGGGGTTGAGGGTATAGGTGGTGTCGGCTTGCCCGTAGAGGGCAGGCAGCAGTAGAAAAAAGACCCAAAAACAAGCATACCGCTGGAGCATGTTTACCTGCGAATTTGTGAGGCCACAAAGAAAGCGCAGGCAGAAAGGCAGGGGGTGAATTGGGAGGAGCGGGGCCCACCGTGGTGGGGGGGTACGAGCACACTCCTTCAGGCGCCATCCTTTCATATCCCGACTTTTCCTCCGAAAGCCTCTGTGAATATGCTGCACGGGCAGGTCTTCTGGCTTGCTCCGCTTTTGGTGCCTTCCCATCCGGCCCTGCCGGAAAGTGGCCTGTACCAAAAGCCCGTTATGGAGCTCACAGCAGCGGGGACTGCCCCGGATTCACACCGGGTTCCCTATTAAGGCGGAAAGCTTTGCGCTTTGTGCCACCCATGCGCAGCAAACTTAAACAGAATTAGAGGAAAAAAAAAGCGTGCCGCCAAAGATCGTATGGCAATCGCATAAAAAATTAAGAGCGAAAAATAGCTTAACTTGGGCAAAGAAGCCATGTCCCAGTTGCAAGCCCACCTTCCGGGGTATCAGCTCC
>RFHT01000166.1 GCA_003696835.1 Bacteroidota bacterium | reverse complement strand
TCTCAGGCCATGTAAAACTCCCACTGCATGCGGTCAGGGTCTTTAAAGGCAACGTACTCCTTGTTGAGGGTGGGGTCGGTTTTGATGCCGGTGTTGTCGCCAAAATAAAAAAATGTGTTATTTGAATGGGTAAGATGATGATTTTGCTTACAAATTACAAAAAAATGCACCTACACCTCCCCAAACCGATGCTTGTATATGTGACCTGCCTGCTGCTTTGCACTGCAGCAGGGGCACAAACGCCCCCCCGAAACTACCTCTTCGACATGGGCCCCATAGGCGGCAGCCTGGAGCCTGGCTTCCTCGAAGTATCCGACCTGCAAAGCTATCGCCCCGAATACGGCTATGGCTGGCTGCAGGCCCCCGAAAAAAGCTTCACACAGGCCGGGCGCATTCTCCCGGAAAACCCCCGCGTACTGGATGGTGTATGGACCTCCGGCCGCATGCGCTTCCGCATAGATGCGCCTCCCGGCGATTATTTTCTCACCCTCACCCTGGGCTATGCCGGCCACGACACCGCCACCACCCGCGTGCTGGCCAATGGGCAGGTACTGCTCGACAGCCTGCAAACACCCTGGCGCAGATTGCCTTACCGCCACCACCGCCAGCCCATCAGCCTGCAGCAGGGCTTTCTGGAGCTGGAGTTTCAGGCACTGGAAAAAGGGGCTGCCCTGCAGTCGGTAGAACTGCGCCCCCGCCATCCCCTGGACCCCACCCCCTTCCAAACTACCCTCGAAGCCGACACCGCCGTGGTGGGCGCATACCTGCGGCAACTCCGACAACAGCTGCGCTCCCAACCCGGCGACTTTGCCCTGCAAAACCGCATACACACCTGCCAGCAATACCTCCAGGCTGCCTGGTACTACGACATCGGCTGGTGGAGCTGGGCCGTAGAGGCCACCGGCATGAGCATTTTTCCCCGCTTTCATGCCGCCTCCGACCTGCTGCAGCAAATCCTGGCCGACCCCGCCGACCCCCTCTACGAGCGGGCAGCCTACCTGCTGGGAAAAATTCACTACTGGTTGTACCAGGAGCAGGAGTACGAAGAGGACCTGCGTCTCTATCCCAAATTCTTTAACCTCATTGCCTCTCGCTACCCCCAACACCAGCTCTTGCGCATGTACATGGGCGAAAAAATTTACCATCACCTGCATTGCCCCATGCCGCCCGAGGGCCAGGCTCCTGAATGGGCGCGTCTGCAACACGAGGCAATGTGCCGCATGCTGGAAATCATCCACTGGTGGGTAGATGAGCGCCAGGCCGAAAACGGAGAGCTGGGCGGCAAACTGGGCGATGATGTGGAAATACTCCGCTGGTGGCTGCCCGCCATCCTGGGAGCCGACGACGCCAAAGCCCGCCTGGGATACACCCGACTGGCCAATGGCGTGTGGAACAGCGGCCTGCTGGAAAATGGCTATTCCAAAAAAATTGAAGACGTAGAACACGCCGCCGAACTGTTTCGCGACTCTCACCCCGTGATGCTGCTGCTCAACTATGGCGATCCACGCTTTGTGGAGCGATGCCTCATCAGCATGCAAAATTTTGACCGGGTATGGACCGGCATCAACCCACAGGGGCAGCGCCTCTTTCGCTCGAGCTACTTCTCGGCCACCGAAGTGGTCGATCAGGCCCCCTACAATGTAGATGTGGCCATGAATGCACGTGCTACCCTGGCCGGCCTGTGGGCCGCCTGGTACAACCACAACCCCACCCTGCTGCGCCTGTTCAGCGAATGGGGCCACAGTTGGGTAAAGGCTGCACGCAGCACAGCCAAAGGCAAGCCCGCAGGCCTTTTGCCCGCTGCCATTGGTTTTTATGGCGAAATAGGAGGCCATTCCACCAACTGGTACCACCCCAGGCTGGGCTGGACCTACTACAACTGGGAGCGCATGGGCAGTGTCAACGAAATGTACATACAGCTGCTGGGCATGTATGCCCTTACGGGCGATACCAGCTTTCTGTACCCGGCCCGGGCCACCCTCAGCCTGGCCCTCAACACCCCCGTGCCCGCACGCACAGAGGAGATCGTGCAGGGCTCGGCAGCCTGGGCTGCCTACCATTTGCGGGGGGGCGCAGCCCCCCCGGAGGCAGGCAATGGCATTGGCATGGCGGGCCTGGCCAAAAGCATCACCGGCAACAAGGATTACGACGACTTTTTGCTGCGATACGGCAGCCCCTACAGCCGCTACCGCATTACGGGCGATAAAGCTTTCATCCTCCAGGGATGCAAACAGCTACTGGCCAGCCTTCGCTACAACTTCCCCCTCAAAACCTCCGAAGTCAAATTTACCGACAGGGTGTATGTAGATATGGATGAATTGCTCTCTGGGATGTACACCGGTCATATAGGGTCCGGTTTTGAGTTCCCCGCCCTGGCTGTGAGCTGGGCCCATACGGGAAAGGAGGTGGCCGTGCTGGTAAATGACTGCAGCACCACCCAGCTGAACATCTCCCTGTACAACTTTGGGCAGCAGCGCCAAACGGGTATGTATGCCTGGCAGCTGGCAGCCGGCAGGTATGAAGTGGTGCTGGGTATCGACCAGAACGACGATGGCCTCATAGAGCAGCAAGTGTTCAGCAGGGAGTGGAAGGTGGAACAAAGAGGGCAGCAACTCCTCTTTGACTTGCCCGCCGCCACCCCCTGCCTGCTGAAGGTGCGGCAGTTGGAGGCTTTGCCCCCACTCCCTGCGGCCCTTCCCGACCTGGCCTTCTCAGAAGAAGACCTTCGTATTGAGGGTAGCCTGCTCCACGGCCATCAAACCACCATACATGCCCGCATCCACAACATCGGCAACCTGGCTGCCAGCAATGTAAAGGTCCAGTTTTGGATGGATGATAAAAAAATAGCCGAAAAGAAAATTGCCCGCCTGCAGGCTCCCAACGACCTCAGCCCCCGCTGG
>RFHT01000165.1 GCA_003696835.1 Bacteroidota bacterium | reverse complement strand
GCGCCCTTTCATTTATGCTCTCATTACCATGAACAAACTGCCCTTGCTATTTCTGTTTCTGATGCTTTTGCTCAACTCGCTTTTTAGCCAGCAGGTGAGCCTGGTAGCGTACACCGAAACCATCAAAACCTATCCGTTTTCAGATCCGGATCCTTTGCCCATCATCGACCGGTACAACGAAATTTACCCCTACTTTCGCTTCGACGGCTTCAGCCATGAGGGGAAGCCGGAGGATTGGCGAATGGTGAAGCTGGAAAATGAACACATCATGGTATATGTGCTGCCTGATATGGGGGGAAAGGTATGGGGGGCCATAGATAAAAAAACCGGTAAGGAGTTTATTTATAAGAATGATGTGGTCAAATTTCGGGACGTGGCCCAGCGCGGCGCCTGGACCTCTGGAGGGATAGAGTTCAATACCGGGGTAATTGGGCATCATCCTGCCACAGCTACGCCGGTGGACTATACCCTCTTTACCGATGCGGAGGGAACGGCCCACTGTGTGGTGGGAGCCACCGACCTAAGCGCTGGGATCGAATGGCGGGTAGATATTTCCCTTTCGCCAGGCAAAGCCTGGTTTGAAACGCGTACGTTTTGGTTCAATCATTCCCCTTTTCACCAGGCAAATTACTACTGGAGCAATGCGGCTGTAAAAAGTGCCGACGACCTGCACTTTTATTTTCCCGGCACCCACTGGCTGGGACACGATGGGCGAGCACACCCCTGGCCGGTTGATGAGCAGGGCATAGACCGCTCCTGGTATAAAAACAACCGCGACAACGGAAGCAGCTCGTACCACGTGCTGGGCAGCACCGACAACTATTATGTGTCCTTTTTTCACGATGAACAATTTGGCTCCGCCCACTGGTCGCCTGTATGGGGTACACCGGGCAAGAAAATATGGCTGTGGGCGCAGTCGCGCAGCGGGGCGATCTGGGAAAAGCTGCTCACCGACGCCCATGGGCAGTACGTAGAGGTACAGGCCGGCAGAATGTTTAACCAAAATAGTTTCAGCAGTGCTTATACCCCCTTCAAGCAAACTTCCTTTCAGCCTTTGGATGCTGATAGCTGGAGGGAGCGCTGGTTCCCGCTCAGTGGCATGAGTGGCATTAGCCGGGTGGTGGAAAACGGCGCCTTGTTTCTGGATTTCAGCGGCCAGGGACTTCAACTGCAGTTTTATCCGGCCGAAAAAATAGAAGGTCTGCTGCGCATTTCCCAAAACGGAAAGATGCTTGCCGAAGAAGGCCTCACATTGGCTCCAGCCCAGACCCTGCACAAGCACTACCCCCAAATTACGGCATCTGATGGCCTTTTAGTCAGCCTGGATGGCAAAACACTTTATCAGCAGGGCGCAGACTACCGCATGAGCAGGCCGCTTGAGGCTCCGCCTGCTGCCTTTGAGGATGCCCTCATCAGGGGGAGGGAGTACTTGTTCAGGCGCGATTATGCACATGCACAGGCCGCTTTCGAGGCCCACCTTCAGGCCAACCCCCACAGCCTGGAGGCCCTGGCTTATCTGGCGGAGCTGCATCATTTTGCCGGCCGTACGGATGAAGCACTGGCTTATTGCCGCCAGGCCCTGGGCCTACATGCCTATGATGCACACGCGAACTTTGTGTTTGCTCAGCTCTCCAAAGGCCTGGGCCACACAGCTGATGCAGAGGACGGCTTTCGCTTTGCCATGCGCGAGCCTGCATACCGCAGCCCCTCCCTGACGCTGATGGCGGAAATGCGGCTTGCAGCTGGCGACTATGAGGAGGCGGCCGGGCTGGCGGATGAGGCCCTCAGGTACCAGGCAGCCAACCTCAAAGCCTTGCAGCTCAAGGCCATGGCATACCGCAAAGCCGGCATGCAGCCCCAGGCCCGCCAGGCCATAGATGCGCTGCTTGAGGTGGACCCCCTCAGCCATTTTGCACACTTTGAACAATACCTGCTCTCCGGAAAAGAGGAGGATAAAGCGCTGTTTGTCCGTTCCTTCAACAACGAAATGGCCAAAGAAACCTACCTCGATATGGCCATCGACTATGTAGATGCGGGCTTGCAGCAGGAGGCCATGGAGGTGTTGAAGCTGAGCCCCCCCAACCCCATTGCCCACTACTGGCTGGCCTGGCTGAGCGGGGAAGAACAGGCCTTGGATGAGGCCCTGAGTGCTTCTCCTTTTCTCATTTTTCCCTTTCGCACCCAAACCCTCCAACCTCTGAAGTGGAGCACGGGCATACGGAAATCCTGGAAAACAGATTATTATCAGGCCCTCATTTTGTGGAATAAAGGCCGTAAGGAGGAAGCCCTCGCCCTGCTGCAAGCCTGGGAAGATGAACCAGACTTTGCTCCTTTTTATTACGCCAGAGCTTCCTTAAAAGGGATGACTTCAGACGAAGCCCTGGAAGACCTCTTCCTTGCCCTGACCGTGGACCCCACCCAATGGCGGCTCTACCGGGAGCTGTCCGGGGTGCATCAGCAGCGCAAGGAATACGATAAAGCCCTGGAAATCACCCGCCTGGCCCATGATCGCTTTCCCGGAAACTTTATACTCGACATACGCTATGCCCAGAGCCTGAGCCTGGTGGGCCAGTATGAGGCTTCGCTGGCTGTACTCGAACAGATAGACGTATTACCCTTCGAAGGGGAAAACAGCGCCCAAAATGTGTATGTGCAGGATCACCTCATGCTGGCTGTGGAGGCCATTCAGAAGAAAAAATACCGAAAGGCGCTGCAACATCTCCGGCAATCTGAGCTGTATCCCGAAAACCTGGGCTCCGGGAGCCCCAGCTATCCCGACTACCGTGCGCAGCAGTACCTGCGGGCATGTATCTATGAGCAGCAGGGAAAAACGGAGCTGGCAGCGAAGGAATACGAGCAACTTATGGGCTACCAACACCCCTACAGGCAGGGACCTGGAAGCCCTGTAAACCGGCTGGCTTACCTGCTGGCCCTGTACCAATCGGGCAACACCACGCAGGCAGCAAAACTGGCTGCTGAATGGGCCGAAGAACATGACAGCCTATTTGGCCGCTGGGCCAAGGCCCTCATTGGTGAGGATGCTCAAACCTTGAGCCGGCTTGCGCAAGACTTGCCACAAGAAGTAGCTTCTCCCAACGAATGGATGCAACTGCGGGTACTTATGGCCCTTTCGGCATGCTTCCGCTAACTCATATCACTCCAAACCACCACACTCATGAAATTTTTACGACCAGCTTTCTGCTTCCAACCCCTAGGGTCTCTGTTGCTGCTTAGTTTGCTGCTGGCAACTCAGGGCTGCCGCCCGCCCATGCAGCGGGCCGCCGAAGACCCCTTCAGCAAGCACGTGCGCACCACCGAAGCCCGTACGCCTGCCCAGGAGCAGGCCGGTTTTCGTTTACCGCCCGGCTTCGAAATTCAATTGTTTGCCGCCGAACCCCAGATCGGGAAGCCCATGAACATGGCCTTCGATGCCCGCGGCCGTATGTGGCTCACCCAGTCCTATGAATACCCCTTTGCCGACACCAGCGGGGCCGGCCGCGACTGCATCACCATACTGGAAGATACCGACGGCGACGGCGCTGCCGACACCTTTACCCGCTTTGCCGATTCCCTCAATATCCCCATCGGCATCGTGGCTGTGCAGGACGGTGCCATAGCCTACAGCATTCCCCACATCTATCATTTCATTGACCGCAACGGAGACGACAAAGTGGATGAACGCAAGATCCTCTACACCGGCTTCGGCTACGATGACACCCACGGCATGGTCAACAACTTCATACGGGGCTGGGACGGCTGGATACATGCCGACCACGGCTTCTCCAACACCTCCAAAGTAGCCGGAACCGATGGCGACACCCTCACCCTGGTGTCGGGCAATACCTTCCGTTTCCGGGCCGACGGCAGCCACCTGGAGTTCACCACCACCGGCAGGGTCAATCCCTTTGGCTATGCCTATGATGAACTGGGCTATACCTACTCCGTCGATTGCCATACCAGCCCCATTTACCAGCTCATACGGGGGGCCGATTATCCTCATTTTGGCAAAAAACCCACTGGTATAGGCTTTGGGCCCGCTCTGATGCAGCACGAGCACGGCGCCACTGCCCTGGCCGGGCTGGAATACTACCTGGCCCCGCATTTTCCGCCCGCTTTTCAGCAGTGCTTTTACCTGGGCGATGTGGTGAAAAGCCGTGTGTACCGCGCCAGTATGAAGATGGAAGGGACCACCCCCGCTGTGCATTGGGAGGAGGATTTTGTGGTGAGTGACGACCCCTGGTTCCGTCCGGTGGACGTCAAGATGGGGCCCGATGGTGCCCTGTACATTGCAGATTTTTACAACCGCATCATCGGCCATTACGAAGTGCCCCTGGAGCACCCCGGCCGCGACCGCCGGCGCGGCCGCATCTGGCGCATTGTATATACTGGCCGGGAGGCAGCGCCTCCCCCCAGGCCGACCGACTGGTCGGCGGCCAGCCTGCCCCAACTGCTTGCTGCACTGAATCACCCCAACCTTCCCCTGCGAATGTCCATAGCCGACCAAATAGTGGACCGCTTTGGGCAGCAAGGGGTGCAGCCCCTGCTGGAAATGATGGAAAAGGCTGGTGACAAAGCCCGTATACAAGGAATGTGGATCCTCTACCGGCTGAATGCCCTGCCGCAGCCGCTGCTGGCGGCTGCGGTACAGGACCAAGATGATACGGTAGCGGTGCATGCCCTCAGAATCATGTTTGAATCTGAAACGCTTTCCGATTCGCTGCAGCAAATTGCCCTTCAGGCTTTGAGCAGTGCCAGCCCGCACGTTCAGCGGCAGGCGGCCATGGTATTGGCCCGGCATCCCAGGCTGGAAAGTGTGCCCCCCCTGCTGCGCCTGCGTATGGAGGTGGACGAACACACGGATTCCCACTTCTTTTATGTGCTGCGTCAAAGCCTGCGCGACCACCTGCGCCATGCGCAGCTGAGGCAGTGGGTGCTGCAGCAGGAGTGGGAGCCCGCACAGGCGCATGCCTGGGCCGACCTCATGCGGGGGGTGGACCACCCACAGGCCGCCCGCTATTTGTTGGGATACCTTCAGCAGCATCAGCCGCCTACTGATATGCGCACAGATTTTCTCACCCATGCCGCCCGTTACCTGCCTGCTGCGGAGCAGCAGCAGCTCATTCGATGGGCGAAACAAGAGGCCGGAGAGGATTTGGATGAGGCCTTGGCGCTCTT
>RFHT01000164.1 GCA_003696835.1 Bacteroidota bacterium | reverse complement strand
TCCCCCCACCCAATGGGAGCAGCGTTTTCCCACCTCCCCCCAGGACCTGGCGGCTTACTGCAAAGCTGGCCCGCATACCCCAACCCAGGCCAGGCCCTATCTTTACCTGGGGAAACTGGGGCCTTTCAGCCCGGCACAGAATGAAATATTTGAGCTTAGCTGCCTGTATCTAAAGGCATTTTTCGGCTGTGAGGTCCGCTTGCTGGACAGCATCCCCTTGAGCGAAATCCCTGCTGAAGCCCGCCGCCTACAGGCGGGCAGCTTGCAAATACATACCCGATACGTGCTGAATCAACTGCTGCCCTCCCGCATGCCCGACAGCGCCATGGCCTGCCTGCTGCTTACTGCCACAGATGTATTTCCCTCCTCCGGCTGGAAATATGTATTGGGGCATACCGATGTGCACAGGCACACCGCCATTTGGTCGCTACACCGCCTGGGCAAGCCTGAAGCCGGCGAAGCGGCCTTCCGCCTTTGTCTCAAAAGAAGCCTTAAAACGGCCTCACACGAAACCGGCCACCTGCTGTCCATGAAACACTGCACCTTTTACCGCTGTGTGATGCAGGGCGCCTATGACCTGGCCGAAGCCGATGCCCGCCCCATGTACCTGTGTGCAGTCTGCCTGGCTAAAGCCGGCAAAGCCTGCGGCTTTGATCCCCTTCAACGCTTTGCCTTCCTGCAGAAGTTTTGGGCCACCCTGGGCTTTGAGCCGGAAATGAAAGCTTATGCACAATTTCAGCAGCAGCTTGTCCGTATTCTGGAATGACTATTGTTACTTTTTACAAATGACAAACCATGCAGGCAAAGCAATAGGCCCCTGTATGCATGTTTTGACTGCGCTACCCATTTTTTCTACAAATTATCCCAACGCATCCGCTCATGAAGATTCATTGGATTCTCCTCCTGGCATTATTACAAACGGCCTTTGTGCTGAATTGTCATAGCCCGCGCACCTACAAGCGGGAATTCAGGGCGGTATGGGTAGCCACCATTCACAACATCGACTGGCCTTCACAAAAAGGGCTGAGCACGGCACAGCAGCAGGCCGAGTTTATACAGTTGATTGAGCGGCACAGGCGCATGGGCATGAATGCCGTCATTGTACAGGTGCGTGCCAGCGGCGATGCCTTTTACCTCAGTGGCTACGAGCCCTGGTCGGAATGGCTCAGCGGCACACAGGGCCAGGCCCCCCAGCCTTTTTACGACCCCCTGGAGTTTATGATAGCCGAAACCCACCGCCGGGGCATGGAATTTCACGCCTGGATCAACCCCTTCCGGGGCGTATCGCATACCCGCTTCAGCAGCGTTGCCCCCGACCACATCTCCCGCCAGCAGCCGGGCTGGTTTTTTCAATTTAAAAACACCCTCTACTTCAACCCCGGCATACCGGCTGTGCGCCAATACCTCTGTGACGTAGTGCGCCAGATTGTGGCCTGCTACGATGTGGACGGCATCCACTTCGACGATTATTTTTATCCCTACCGCAAGCCGGGAGAGCTGCTGGCCGATGCCCACACCTTTCGCAAGTATGGAAAGGGCTTCACCGACATAGAAGCCTGGCGCCGCGACAATATCGACCAGTTTATCCACCAGGTGGCTGACAGCATACGGGCCCTAAAGCCCTACGTCAAGTTTGGCGTGAGCCCCATCGGCATCTGGCGCAACAAGCGCGACGATCCCCGGGGCTCCAACTCCCACTCTTTTGCTTCCTACGACATGGCCTATGCCGACGTGCGCAAATGGCTGCAGCAGGGCTGGATCGACTATGTGGCGCCTCAGCTATACTGGAGTACTGCACATCAAGGGGCCAACTATGAGGAGTTGATACAGTGGTGGGCCGACAATGCCTTTGGCCGGCACGTGTATGTGGGTCATGCCATGTTTAAGGTAAAAAACGAGCCTTCGGGGGGCTGGAAAAACCCCCTGGAGCTGCCGCGGCAGCTGCATATACTGCGCAGCATGCCCCGGATACAAGGCAGCATTTTTTACAGTGCCAATTCATTTGAGGGCAACCCCTACCAGGTGGAGCAACTGCTGGAGGAGGACTTTTACCGCTACCCGGCCCTGCCGCCTGCCATGCCCTGGAAGGACGCCCTGCCGCCCCTGCCGCCCTGGGAGGTGCACATCAGCTATGAGCAGGAGCTGCCCGTGATCCGCTGGCGGCGGCCCATTGCCGCCGCCGACGGCCAGCGGCCGCTGCGCTATGTGGTGTATGGCTTCCCTTCGGGCAAGGCCATTGACCTCAGCAGGCCCGAATTTATTCGGGCCATACAGGCCGACACCCTCTTTACCGACAGCCTGGGCATGCAGCAAGCGGGCTATCGCTATGCCATCACCGCCCTGGATCGTTTACACAACGAAAGCGAGGCGGCTATCGTGGAGGCACGCCCACTGAAGCGCATTGCCACCGATGCCTTTGGCCCGCCGCCCGACCTGGGCACCGTGAAAGAATAAGGCTTTGCGCAGCAGAGCCGCGCAAAGCCTTCGCCTGTGTTGGGAAGCGCCTCAGCCTATGTTTTTTTCCAACTGAGTGGGCTGCTTATCTACCCTGGATTTTTGCACGATTTCGTACAGGTCTTTTCGGCGGTCTTTGAGAATGCGCACACTGCCAAAGTTGTGCAGCTCTTTGAGCAGGTCCAGGTCCACATCCACAATCAGGGTCATTTCGGTGTTGGGGGTGGCCTCCCCTTTGATGCCATTGGCCGGGAAAGCAAAGTCTGAAGGCGTAAACACCGCCGACTGGGCATACTGTATGTCCATGTTGCTGACTTTGGGCAGGTTACCCACACTACCGGCTATGGCCACATAGCACTCGTTTTCTATGGCGCGGGCCTGGGCGCAGTTTCTCACCCGGGTGTAGCCGTTTTGGGTATCGGTAAGGAAGGGCACAAAGAGGATTTGCAGGCCCTGGTCGGCCAGCAGCCTGGGCAGCTCGGGAAATTCCACATCGTAGCATATCAGCACCCCTATTTTGCCTGCATCGGTGTCAAAGGCCTTCAGGCTGTGGCCGCCGCTCATGCCCCAGTGCGCCACCTCATTGGGAGTAATGTGCAGTTTGTCGTAGCGGTCGATTTTACCGTTTCTGTGGCAGAGGTAGCCCACATTGAGCAGCTTGCCCCCTTCCTGCAGAGGCATGCTGCCCGTGATGATGTTGACATTGTAGGTCATGGCATATTCCGAAAACTTGTCGCGCAGGCTTTCGGTATAGTCGGCCAGCTTGCGGATGGCCTGGGCCTCGCTCAGCTCATTGAATTTGGCCATGAGGGGCGCATTGAACAGCTCGGGAAACAGCAGAAAGTCGCAGGTGTAGCCCGAAGTGGTGTCTATGAAAAACTCGATTTGCTCCTCCAGGGCGCTCATGGTGGGGAAGTGCCGCATCTGCCACTGTACCAGTCCCAGCCGCACCACTGACTTGGGCAGGTTGATGAGCTTTTCGCTGGGTTCGTAGTAAATGTTGTTCCACTCCAGCAGGGTGGCATATTCACGGCTGGCCGTATCTTCGGGCAGGTAGTTTTTGAGCAATTTGCGCACGTGAAAGTCATTGGAAAGCTGAAAGCTGAGGGTGGGGTCATAAATTTCTTTCAGCTTGACCTTCTGAATGTATTCTTTGGGGCTGAGCTCCTCATAGTGCTGGCCATAACGCGGGATGCGCCCCCCGGCAATGATGGAACGCAGGTTGAGCTGCTCACACAGCTCTTTGCGGGCATCGTACAGGCGCCGCCCCAGGCGCAGCCCCCGGTAGTCGGGGTGTATAAACACCTCTATGCCGTAGAGCACATCCCCATTGGGGTCATGGGTATTAAAGGTATAGTTGCCCGTTATTTGCTGGTAAGTGTGTTCATCTCCAAACTTGTCGTAGTCCACGATGATGGAAAGGGCACAGCCCACCACCCGGTCGTTGACCAATACGGCAATCTGGCCTTCGGGAAAGCGCTGCAACAAGTTGGCTATCTGGTGTTCGCGCCAGTACACCCCGGGCATGCTGGGGTAAGCCTCTATCATTGAGCGCTTTAGCTCTAAATAATCCTCCATCCGAAGGTTGCGTATTTCTATTTTTTCCAGTTCCATATCGTGTTTGATTAAATGAGTTTATGAAAAAACCCGGAGCTTTGAACTCCGGGCAAATTTACGAAAAATACGTATCTGCAATTTCTTTTTCTACTTTATCCTTCTCAGATTTTGCTGCATGTTGGCCAGCCGGGCCTGCTCTTCTTTGAGCCGGGCCGCTTTTTCGGTCTGGTTTTCGGTGTTTTTCAACAGGGCCTCATGGATTTTCTGTTGTTCTTTTTGCAGGTCCTGTTGTTCTTTTTTGAGTTTTTGCAGCTCTTTTTCTATTTCCTTGAGGCGGTCCTGCTGCTCTTTGAGGGCCATCTCCATGCCATAGGCGCTTATATCCTGCACCACCTCCTGCATCCAGCTTTTTGCAGCCGCTATTTCTTGCTTGTACTTGGGCATGTCCAGTATGTTGTAGTTACCGGCTGAAAGAAAGAGGGTAACCACACTGTGGCTGGCCGTTTTTTTGCCGGCGGGCTCTACCCGGTAGTAGTAGTCCAGGGTAGCAGATGAAATTTTGGGGATATTGGCAGCTTCTACCAGCATGAGGCCCGCTTTGAACGCCCTGGGCTTTTGGCCGGAAGCGTTCTTGAACTGCTCGGCCAGTACGGCCGATACATATTCAGGTACGGCTTCTACTTCCATTTGAAGGCCATAAGCTGTGGCTTTTACTTTTTTGTGGAAAGGGTATTCCCCCGCTGCCACACGCTGGGCAGTTGTGACATACACCAGGCAGAACATAAGGGGGAGAAAGGCAATAATTTTTTTCATGACTTTTTTATTGGTTTGATGCTTAGACGCAGCTTGGTTTTTAAAAGTGACATTCGCCGGGGCATTTTTGCATGCTGCTATGCTGCCTGCAGAGCAAGCCTGTTACTTTTTGATTTTGCCGGCGTCTAAGAGAGGCCCAAACGCCTGAATGCTGCTTATGAAAAACCCTTTTAAACACATACAGCCTAAAGAAACGCCTCCTCCTCATGCCGCAGGGGAAGTGATGCAGCATGTGTACCTCAAGCGTCTCATGTTTCACATCATTGAGCTGTTTACGGCAGGCTGTGGCGTGGCCTTAGGAGGGGGGAGGCCGCATGGCGGCCACCGGCAGCAGGCGCAGCAGCACAGCCCTGAACCTTCAAACTGTCAAAAAAAACAAACAGAGGAATAAGCCTTCTGGTAGCCGGAGGCTGGCAGACGCGAATGTTTGTGCAGCAGGGAGCCGCCTCCGCATCACCCAACATGCAACCAAATTTTACATTCAAGACTGATGAGGCACTTGTGAAAGAGCTGCTCGAAACCGGCAACCACAGCTGTTTCGAGCAGCTCTACCAGCGGCATGTTCGCCAGGTCTATTATCAGTGCTTTACCTACGTAAAAGACGAAATGATTGCCCAGGACCTCTGCCAGGAGGTATTCATCAAGGTGTATGACAAGCTTTCCCAGTTTCAGTACAAATCCAGCTTCACCACCTGGCTCTACCGCGTGAGCCGCAATGTATGCCTGGACTACCTCAGAAAACACCAGAAGGAAATGTTTGAAAAAGACCCCGCTGAGGGGCTTCAGGAGCCGGAGGCCGAAGTGCCTGCCGTGGCCGACTCTGAGCTGATGGAGCTCAAAAGCGATCAGCTACAGCACATCATGGACCAGCTCAAAATAGAGGAAAGGGAGATTTTGATGATGAAATATGCATACGACTGGCCCATAGAAGAAATAGCCGCTGTGATGGACCTGAGCATACCCGCAGTAAAAATGCGCCTTAAAAGAGCCAAAGCCAAGGTGAAAAAGCGCTATGAAGAACAGTTTTCCGCAAAAAAATAACAAAGAGATGTTACTTTTTTTTTAAAACCCAAGTCTAACTCAAAAATAAAAAACGGATCAACATGAACAAGATCAAACTTTACGCCCATATACTGCTTCTCCTGCTCGTGCACACTGCTGCCTACGCCCAGTTTGAGGTGGTAGCCTTTGACATGCAAAATGCCTATTTCAACAACGGGCAGGAATTGCCAGCCGACTCCAAACTCATCATCACGGGCGAAACTTCTCCCGACATCAAGATGATTAAGGTGGAGGTTTATAAGGCCAGGTCCAGCAAAGAACAAGCGTCTTTGTACCAGGCCATCTGGAGGCGCACCCCCAATGATGCCTCGCACAGCTACCGCATTCCCTTCAACTACAAGCTGCGTGGAAATACCGACTACGATTTTGTATTTACCTTTTACCGCAGCGTGACGCCTGAGGAAAAACAGGCCCTCAAAGCGGCCCTCATGGAGGCCATTGACAGCTACCTCACTTACTCCATCAAAGCAAAAGATACAGGCATACGGCTGGTAAAGCCTGCCCGGGTAGTACTCAACGACATGAATGCCCTGGTAACTGACGGCCTGAAGCACTATGAGTTTGCTGAGCAGGCCCGGTTCGAAGGGTTTTCCGACATTGTGCTGGAAGCCCTCAAACGCAGCGATGACTTCAGCAGCCTGCATACAGCGGCTGGTACGGAAGCCCCCAACCTGCTGCAAAGCTACATCGCCAACATCAACTCCCTCATCGACAAAGAGCTGAGCTATATGTTCAATGGAGAGGTAATGGTGGTGGCAGAAAAACGCGAAGTAAGCGAGTACAGCACCGAAAGAACGCCCCGGGCCCTGGCTCTGAATGTGGGCTATGGGGGGGTGTTTCTGGATGGTGAGCTGGAAAATGTCAATTATGATGCGGCTCCCTACGTGGGTTTGTCTTTTCCCCTGGCCAACCGTGCTTATGCCAGCCGATTCTGGAGCAATGCCTCCATTTCCGTAGGGGTATTTACCAAAAACTTTACCGACGACAGCGGCAATGAACTCACAGGCCCCATTTTTGGGCGCCCTTACTTCCTGGGGGTAGGGTACAACATTTTCCGTTTTGTAAAAATCAATGCCGGAGCCACCGCTGTTGAAAAAGTGGGCAGCTCTACCGTGGGGGATGGTTCAGCAGGCGTAAACGTCAATGCCATCAAGCTCAAACCTTTTGTAGGCTTGAGTGCCGAAATCGACCTGTGGCTGGGCCTGAGAGAAAAACGCTAACAACTACCCGGCACGGGCCGGTAGCTGCTCCTTTTCTCCTTATCACATCTATTAGCTTATATCACAATGAAAAAAGTATATATCTTCTTCGGTTTCCTGGCCTGCTCCCTGCTGATGAGCCCTGCTTTTGGGCAGAAGGCAGCTTATAAGTGGCGCCTGGGAGTGAATGTGGGAGCCAATACCTACCAGGGCGACCTGAGCTACGGCCTGGTTTCCAACAAGTACGACTTCCGCTCCCTGACTGAACTGAAGGCCACAGGTCTTTCCGGAGAAATTGCCTACGATATTTCCCCCTCTTTCGGCCTGTCTTTGCAGGCTGGCTGGGGAAGGGTAAGCGGAAACGACCGCGCTCAGAACTGGAAAGGGGAACTGCTGCCTCAGGAGGGCAACATCCAGCGGGCCCTCAACTTCCAGAACAAGTTCAAACGCGCCGACCTCTCGCTGGTTTACTACCTCAGCAACGGATACCTGCTGCCCAAAAGCTCCAGCGTAGTGCCCTATTTGTCGGCTGGAGTAGGCATGACGACTTTTGATGTATATGGCGACTTGTACACCGCCGATGGCAACCGCTATTATTACTGGTCGGACAACACCATCCGCAACCTGGCCGAAAACGACCCCCAGGCCGCCCAGGCCGAAATCATTCAGCAGGACGGAGTGTATGAAACCAGGCTGTCTGCGGCCAAAACCGAAGGGGTTGACTATGATCGCACCGTATTGCACATTCCCCTGGGAGCCGGCTTGCTTTTTCGCGTATCCGACCGCTGGGACATTGGCCTGCATGCGCGCTACAACTTGTTGTCAACCGATTATTTCGACGATGTAAGCGGCAGGTACCCCGAGCAGTTCAGTGATGAAACCCAGGCCTACCTCTCCAACCCCGGCCAGGTAGATACCAAGCTACAACCCTACAGGGGCAATCCGGATGGCAAAAACGACGCGTATGCCTCGGCCAGCATCTCGCTCAGTTACCGCCTGGGAGTGAAGCTGAAAAAATTTCGTGCGCCTGTGCTGTATGTAAGCGCCCCCTCTTCGGTTTCGACTTATGCTACTGCCACAGCCGGCAGCACGGCCGGTGGCGAAAAAACCGGTACGCCGGTACTGGCTACCTCTGCTGCTGCCGGCCCACAGCCCGACTCGGCCCTCATGGCTGAAAATGAGCAGCTCAAGGCCGAATTGGCCGCACTCAAAAACCAACCACCCCGGCGAGATACCGTTCTGCTCGTTCAGCGGGATACGGTACAGCTGCTCAAAACCGACACCCTGCGCCTGGGGCAGGTTACCGATACCCTTACCATCGTAAAGCTGGACACCATCAGGCTGCCCAGACCAGATACGGTGCGCATTGTTCAGCACGACACCCTGCGCCTGGGGCAGGTTACCGATACCCTTACCATCGTAAAGCTGGACACCATCAGGCTGCCCAGACCAGATACGGTG
>RFHT01000163.1 GCA_003696835.1 Bacteroidota bacterium | reverse complement strand
TTGATGGACATATCGCCAAAAAGGCCCGCTTTGTACAGCAAATACACGTATATGCCCGTGGCGATGATGCCGGTGGGAAATACCAGTATATTCTCCAAACGCGAATACCACACGCTGGCCAGCCCCATAAAAAAGGCGATGACTTCCAGTACGATGTCCGCTGTGGGGTAGGTCCGGTATGGGGCAATGAGGTATTCCCAGAAGGTTGCAATCATGTGTTGGGCGCTTTTGAGGCGCAAAGCTAAGAGTTTTTGGAGAGAATAAGCAAGACTACCCCTCTTTATCCCTTAAAGATGTGAGTTAGATGGAAGTTTAAAAACGCTTGCCTGGGTTGGTACTTTTGAGGTAAACGAATACGTACATGTTCATAAGGAGCAAAGTAGCGCTTATAATACGCTTTGCTATGGTGTTTTTTCAATGCCTTAGAAAAAACAAGCTGGTATTGCTCATTGAGTCCGATGTACCCCTGATCAAATGCGCGATCATAAAGGGCAGACAGGCATATCCCGTTTTCTGGATTAAGCCGTTCTGCTTTGTTTTTTGCCCACGGTATAATGTGGCTCGCTACCAACATATCTGGTATATCTAGGTCTGAAATGGCGCACTTGCCGGCATAATTGGCTAACACTATTTGTCTAAACACCCTTTGATTTACCCTGGCCTTCACTACTTGCAATTTGGTTTTGCCTTCGAGTTTGGGCAAATCAGAGAGAAATTGCTCAAATTTTGAGTCAAGGGATTGTTGCTCCATCTTAGCCAATATCATCTCACTTTCAAATAACAGTTCCTCCTTATCATGGATAAATTCATTCCAGATTGGTTCAACCTGTTTTCTCCCCCCACTCAATCCTACTACTCCTCTTTTTTGATGATAAGGATCTACACTGGCGAAGTTATTGAGCCGCATGGCCACTGCAGAAGGTGTGCGCCCAATGAGGTTGGCCAAATGGATAATTTCCGGTGTTTTGGAATGAAGCTTTCCAAAGGGTAACTTCAAGTATAGATTGAGCGCGAGTATGAGTTCTTCCCGCGTCCACAGTCTCCTTTTCATTAGCTTAGCATTTAACTTTCCTTCCTTTTCCCCCCAATATACTGTACCTTGCAGGCTGAACCAATTTTGCGCGGGTTCGTTTTATAAATAATCTGGCTGCAATATTTATGAATATAGGAGTAGTATGTTATCCCACCTACGGCGGCAGCGGCGTTGTAGCTACTGAACTGGGAAAGTCTCTGGCTCAAATGGGCCACCGCATCCACTTCATTACCTACAACAGGCCCATTCGCCTGGACTTGTTTTCCGAAAACATTTTCTACCACGAAGTGCGTACCAAGGACTATCCCCTTTTCGACTTTGTGCCCTATGAGTCGGCCCTGGCCAGCATGATGGTGGATGTGGCCCGCTACCACGAGCTGGACCTCTTCCACGTGCATTATGCGGTGCCCCATGCCTCGGTGGCCTACCTGGCCAAGCAGATCCTCAAAGATTATGACCTCCACATTCCGGTGGTAACCACCCTGCATGGTACGGACATCACCCTGGTGGGCAAAAACCAGAGCTACGAGCCGGTGGTGCGCTTTTCCATCGAGCAAAGTGAGGGCGTAACGGCTGTGTCAAAGTTTTTGCGGCAGGCCACCTACGATAATTTTCAGGTGAAAAAGGACATAGAGGTGATTTACAACTTTGTGGACACCCGCCGTTTCAAACGGCAGGACAAGGACCATTTTCGCAAAATGATCGCCCACGGAGGGGAAAAATTGCTCATACACACCTCCAACTTCCGCAAGGTCAAGCGCATCAAAGACGTCATCCTCACCTTTGCCCGCATACGCGAACAGGTGGCTGCCCGCCTGCTGATGATAGGCGACGGGCCGGAGCGCGCCCCGGCCGAAGAGCTTTGCCGGGAGCTGCACCTCTGCGACGACATCATCTTTGTGGGTAACCAGAATGCCGTGGAGGAAATTTACTCCATAGGTGATCTCTTCCTCATTCCTTCCGGCTCGGAGAGCTTTGGGCTTTCGGCCCTGGAGGCCATGGCCTGCGGCGTGCCGGTTATTTCCTCCAATGCCGGCGGCCTGCCCGAGCTCGTCATAGACGGCCAAACGGGCTTTACCAGCCCCGTAGGCAATGTGGAAAAAATGGCCAAAGATGCCATTTACATACTGGAAGATGAAGCCCGGTGGAAAACTTTTTCTGAAAATGCCTACCAACATGCCCTCAACTTTTCGCAGGACAAGATCGTACCCAGGTATGAGGCTTATTACCAGCAGGTAATTGAGGCCCAAAAATCGGTGAATTACTGAGCTGCAGGGCTGCAACCTATGCTAGCATGAAGTTTGTTAGGGTGTAAGATACGAACTGCATGAAACAGGAAAACGATGGGATTTATTTACCAACAATGAGGTTATGCTTAATTTTTTTCTCTGGACATTCTTTATCTTTTTTACTGTATATGTTGTCTTCAAAATTTTCCAAAGGCAAATCATTACCTTTTTTTTCGTGATGTTGAGGAGATGGCTAAACAGGGAAATGGAAGAACAGGTTCGCCAATATCGCCGCAATTACAGCGGCAATCCTTTTGAAGAAAGCATATTTATAGATGACGAGCTGAAAGTGCAGGCTCCCAAAAACAAGCAAAAGAAATCGGTTTCGGCCGACGACATAGCCGAGGACATCGATTTTGAAGAAGTGTAATCTGCAAGAAGTAGTTCATGCCATTTTTTGCTTCATCCGGCACCCAGATACGCTTTCATCCCCATGCCAAGATCAACCTGGGGCTGTTTATCAAGGGAAAACGGGCCGATGGTTACCATCTACTGGAAACGCTGCTGCTGCCTTTGCCGCAGCTGCAGGATGAGCTGTACCTCAGCCTCACCTCTGGTACTGGCTGCAGCCTGCGCATGAGCGGCATTCCCGTGCAGGGCCCCGCCGAGGACAACCTGTGCGTGCGCGCCTACCATTTGCTGCAGGCCCGTGCGGGCCGTTTGCCGGGCGTGCACATAGAGCTGAAAAAGGGCATACCGGCCGGCGCTGGCCTGGGAGGGGGCTCCTCCGATGCGGCCTTTACCCTCAGGGGAATTAACCACATTTGCGGCCTTGGCTTCACCCGGGAGGAACTGGCCAACATGGCCGCAGAGCTGGGCGCCGATGTGCCTTTTTTTCTGTATGACCAGCCCATGCTCGCAGTTGGCACGGGCACTACCCTCAGCCCTTTTCCTCTGCAAACGCATTTTCGCGTTGAGCTGCACACCCCCGGCATACATTCTGCTACCGCCGCCGCCTACGGCGCCCTGGACTACCGCCGCTGCGACCCCAGTCGCGAGCTGGCCGCTGTGCTCAAGGGCCCGCCCCACAAATGGAAAGAACTGCTCACCAACGACCTGGAGGAGCCGGTGTTTGAACGCTACCCCCAGCTCAGAAAAATCAAACAGCACTTCTACGAGCGTGGCGCCTTCTATGCCGCCATGTCGGGCAGCGGAAGTGCGGTATTCGGCTTATTTGAACCCGAAAAAAGCATTGAATAAAGCAGAAAAATGGTGTACCTTTTGCCGCTTTTAGGCCTACGACAAGTACGTTTTGCCAGGCTTGACCGTTTGTTTTGTAACAAGCAAAAATGAAGTTTCTATGAAAAAAATCAGCTTATATATGGGACTGCTGCTGTGCAGTCTGCCCTTGCTGCTCACGGCCCAGGACGGGTACCAGATACACGTACAGGTGAAAAACCTGCAGGCTGAGCAGGCCTTTCTGGCCAATTTTTTTGGCGACAAAACCTACAAATCGGACTCGGCTAAGGTGGAAGGCGAAGCCTTCACCTTCCAGGGCGAAGAACCCCTGCCACAGGGCCTCTACCTGGTGTATTTTTCGCCCGAAAAATACTTCGAGCTCATCATAGGGGAAGACCAGCATTTTTCTCTCACTACCGATACCACCAACTTTGTGACCCACATGCAGGTGGATGGCTCGGCCGATAATGAGCTGTTTTTCAGCGACCTGCAATTTATCAACAAACAGCGCCAACGGGTGCAGCAGATCAATGAGCAACTGAAAAACACCGACCAGAACTCCGAAGCTTACAAGGAGCTGCAGGCGCAGTTGGAGCAGATCAACCAGGAGGTCATTTCCTACCGCGAAAAAATGGTGGCCGAGCATCCCGAAATGCTCTACCCCAAAATTTTGCGCACCCTCAAGGAGCCCACCATTCCCGATCCGCCTCCGGGTGCCGACAGCCTTTACCGCTTCCACTATTACCGGGCGCACTTCTTCGACGAGGTGGACTTCAACGACCAACGCCTGCTGCGCACCCGCTTTTTGCACCAAAAAGCCGATACCTACCTTGAGCGCCTCACCCCCAAACACCCTGACTCCATCATACACGCGGTGGATTATATCATCGGGCTTACGCAGGACACCCTCATCTTCCGCTATTTTGTACAAACTTTTCTCAACAAATACGCCGCCTCCAAAATCATGGGCATGGATGCGGTGTATGTGCACATCGTAGAAAAGTACTACATGACGGGCCGTGCCTACTGGGTGGATGAAAAAACGCTGCACGACATGGTGGAACGGGCCCTGGCCATCAGTCCCACCCTCATTGGCAAAAAAGCTCCCAACTTCGAAATGAGGGACATCAACGGCAATCTCGTCAGTTTATATGGCATCAAGGCGCCCTACACCATTCTGTACTTTTGGGACTACGACTGCGGCCACTGCAAAAAGGTGACGCCCAAGCTGGTGGAGGCCTACGAGAAATACATCGACAAAGGCGTGCAGCTCATTACGGTGAGCATCAATGGCTCCATAGAGGTGTGGAAAAATAAGGTGGGGGAATACGGTATCAAGGGCATCCCTCTGGCCGATCCCGCCCGTACGTCCGGCTTCGACCGCATGTATGATGTGCGCAGCACCCCCCGACTGTTTTTGCTCGACAAAGACAAAATCATCAAAGCCAAACACATTACGGTAGAGCAAATGGAGGAATTGCTGGACCGCTTCCTGGAAGAAGATGCGGGCAGCAGTGGGGAGTAGGGCGTGCGCTGGTGTGGCAGATGTTTCCATGCCTTACCGGGACCTGCTGCTGCCTGCCACTCGCCAAATACGGAAGAAACCTCCGCCAGGGGTTCATTTAAAAAACGCATACGACAGGCCAAAACTAAAGCGAGAGGATAGTTCCCAGGTAGAACCCAGTAGAGGCAAGTCAGGGCCAGCTACAAACAGCCGGGGATCTACATGGGCAAAATCTACAATTCCCCCTCCCGCCTGTATATACAGGTGCACCTGCTTGTAAAGTCGGGCTGAAAAACCAAGCCCGATGATGTTATCAATACTGGTCATAGGCAGCAGATCCATCGAACCTTTTACATAGACCCTTTGGCCGTTGAGGGTGCCATAAGCCCAGTACACCTGGCTTTTTGTTCCCATGTGGGCAATTTGCAGGTTGTAGAACAAAAACGGATGAATATCCGAATGCTTCAAGGGAAAGCTAAAATGGTAGCCGAGGTTTAGGCCCAGGCGTTCCCGGAAATTGCGAGCGTAAAAGCGATTTTTAAATACGTGCCGCTGGTCGTCCTTTACGATGGTATTTTGGTGATACCGGATACCCAGTATCACTGCATGCCGTTTGAGATTTCCTTTGTAAGAAAGGGCAAAACCCTGTCCGATATGGGCAAACTCAAAATATCCTGCCAGCTCGTGGGTGAGTTTGTTCTGAGCCTGTATGCTCCATATCAGGGCGAGCAGGAAGAAGATTGTTATAGAATGTTTCATCATATTGGTGAATATATACCATCCTCAAAAGCTAAATCAACTTCTGAGGATGGTTCAGGTAATTATAATTCTCTTTCAATTTAGCATCCTGCAACATTGTCCACCCGCCAAATATTGATATATCCCTTATCCTCATCAGCATTATATCTCACACTCCAATTTTGTAAAATAGGTGCCCAGTTTACCACACTATTTTCATCATTGGTATTGGGGTCGTACTGATACCACTCATTGGCAAACTTCATGTTTCCTGATAGCCAGGTTATATCCAGGGGGCCTCCATAATGATATTCACCCAAAACCTTTGATGAAGCATACCAATCTCGTTCAAAGGTATTCCATAATACATCATCATATCCAATATTCCATACTTCACTAAATCGCTTCCATTTATGCTGATCAGTTCCTATATCGTTTTTGTGTACATCTGTGATGAGCCACCATTCCTTTCCTCCTTGACACTGATTAGCTGCATACTTTTCGCCAGGATCATTGTCTACAAACCGTACCGCTGCTGCTGCAAACTCCGATTTACCACTGCTTTCATATCTATGATTAATCCTAAATTCATACGTCTCATAGTGATCTATGATGCGAGAGGAGCTTTTTTTGTACTTAGGCTGTTCATATTCAAACTTTGCTACTTGAAGGTCTTTCGTCAGAAAAGGACTTGTAAGAGGTTGCACACTCATCACCAATAAAGGAGCCGTATTTTTTGTCATTGCCTGGGATTCACCTATCATTATTTCATGCTCCTT
Organism: Bacteroidota bacterium; assembly: GCA_003696835.1. GTDB lineage: Bacteria > Bacteroidota > Bacteroidia > J057 > J057 > J057. Next base: position 497 of record RFHT01000163.1, on the reverse strand, counting down.
CTGTTGCTTGTTATCAAAATACCAGGCAAAAATGAAATCATCTATTTGATTTTTTGCATCATCATAGACTTCCAGCCCCGGGGATACTAAGGGGAATTTATTCCAGTCGGCATGATCAATATTGGGAACATTAATAACGGGTATATACCGTTTGCCCTTATAGCTTAATGAGTTGAGCATTACCACAAAATCTTCCAAGCCATAAAATTTATTTTCCTGGGAAATGGAAGCTATATGCTTATTTATATATCTGGCCAATGCAGGAAAATTAGATAAGAGGGCCGAGTAACTCACAGCATCAATCGAAGAAGTACGAACTTCCTGAAAAATAAAATTCCGGTATTCAGGTATTTTAACTATTTCTTTAAGGGCGCTTCCCAGTAAAAATAGGCACTGGTTGATATGTTTTTCTTCTTCGTTTTGCGAAATTAAAACTAATTCATTTGGGGTATAAACGCTCTTCACAAAACCATCTATGTGTTCAATTTGAATAACTT
>RFHT01000162.1 GCA_003696835.1 Bacteroidota bacterium | reverse complement strand
GGTGGTTGACAAAAACAAAGTTTCATGTATGCATGCTCAATGAAGGCACTATTGGGGTATTCCCCCTTTTTTGCAGCAGGTATATGCTGAATAGTTACTTTTTCCCAAAAAAAACATTTGCTAGTTGCTAAACAAAAAAAATTGCTGCTTGTTCACCGGATTTGGGCGAAATGGGGAGAGCGATCTGCGGCTTTCAGGCCCATCAGATCGCCCAACATCCAAGATTAGAGCGCTGCCCGCCCTACGAAACTGCCGAGGATTTCTGTTTTTCCAAATACGCATTGGGGTTGTGATAGATGGCTCCTTCGGGCAGGTACGACCACAGCGCACCCAGATCGCGTTTGATGATATTGACATAAAATTCGGGGATCACCTCCGATTCGCCTTCGAAAAAGTCCCTGAAGGCAGTATCCCTGAGCAACTGTTTGCGAATGGTTTTGTAAAAGCGGATCCTGCCATAGCCTTCGGCCGAAATAGCCCGTATGAAGTTGAGGTAGCGGGCCGTCCAGTGGGGCGTGTTCATTAAGCGGCGATAAATGGCCTTTCTGGAAAAGGTGTAAGCCGTCAGGTCAATCACTTTGTCGTAAAACTCAATCCATTCATAGTTCTTCGGTTTGAGGTTCATGGCCTGGTTGTTGTTCAAAAAGTGAAAAGGAAAAGGCAGCACGCGCTTTTCACGCTGATATTCCAGGTTGAGGGGCGCCGCCTCGCCAAAAGAGGTGAGCAACGAATAGCCGGGGAAGGCCGCAGGCGCCATGTCCACAAAGCGTTTGGTCAGCTCAAAGGGTTCATCGCCTTCATCTGTATCCAGTCCCAGCACAAAGTTGGTTTGCACGTAGGGCACATATTCAAACATCATGTTCACATGCTCCGTAATCCGTAGGAGTTTCTCTTCGCCAGCCTTCCGGGAGGTACGCGACTTGTTGCCCATTTCGTACCATGACTCAATGCCCGGCAACAAGGCCAGAAATCCATTTTCCTTCATCACCTCCAGGTGGTCCTTACTGAGAATGGACAAGCTGCTTTCCGCAATATGCTTGACCCTTCCCCTGGGCTGAATGCTCGCAATGGCATCCATGTAGTCTTCAAAACGCACCCCAAAATTGGGGTCCTGCCAGCCGATCCAGGGTTCCTTGAATTTGGTCAGCAAAAATTGCATATCGCGCTTCATGACGTCAAAATCCAGGGGTTGGTATTTCACCACCGAATCTATGCAAAATGAGCAGGTGTAAGGACAGCCCATGCTGCCAATCATGGGAATGAGTTTCAGAAAAGGCGCCTTTTTGAGCGTGGGTTCTACATATTTCCAGCGGTCGATGAGGCTGGGCAGGCTTTTGGGTTGAGTTTTTGCAGATAAATGCCTGCCCACTGGCTTTTGAGGCTCACAATTATCCAGTATTTCCATCAACACCTCCTCATCTGTGAAGCCTACCACATAGTCGAAATATTTGCAGGCATCCTCGGGGTAGCAGCGCGCATGCGGCCCCCCCAGCACCGTAACGGCCCCCTGGGCCTGAAGCATTTTACTCAATGAATAGGCCAGGAAAGCAGCCTGTGTAAACGCACTAATAAACACTACATCTGCATCACGGGGAAGTTCTTTCTCCAGATTTTCCAGGCCCGTATAACACATAAAATCTACCTCATGTCCCTTTTGGTCGCACCAGGTAGCAATGACTTGCGGCATAATGCTGGCAAAATTTGCATGCATTACCCTGGCCCACAAGGTTTTTTTGGGGCCCTGACTCACGAGGTCAATCACCCCAACTTTTAATTTTGACATATATATAATTGTATAAGTGAAAAATATTTGCCCATCCGTTTTCATTCAAAAATGGGCCTCCAGTAACCGTTCAACCATTCATAAATATAACTTCAGGAGTGGAAGAGGAGATCGCGGGAAGAATTGTAAGAAGCTAAATATCTGGAACTATTCCCAACTATTCCTGAACAAATCTAACTGTCGGCACTTTTTTCTTTTGGTTTTTCAAAATTTCCGGGAATGTATTCTCAGCTATGGAGCCCCAACAATGAAGGGCGACCCCTGCGGGCCGCCCTTTCTCACATTAACGTACCTAATCCCCTATTCTTTGATCACTTTAATGGTTTTCACCGCTTCGCCGGCACGCACATACAGCACATACATGCCCTTTACCAGCCTGCTCATGTCTATTTGCTTGCGGTCAGTAGCCTCATACACCAACTGCCCTTTGGCATTGAAGAGGCGCAGCTCCGCCCCGGCGGGCAGCTGTTTCAGCTGCAGCATGCCGCTGGTGGGGTTGGGGTAGGCAATCAGATCGTTCAGGTCCAAGTCCGCAGAAACGGCCTGTGTACCCGCATTGCCCAGGCCTGTGGCGGGCAGGTTGCCCGTGGTACAGCCCGTAATGAGCACATCATCTATATACACCTGGTCGCCATTGGAAGAAGCATCGCAGCGGAACCTTAGTCTGGTATTGGCCGAAAAGCCGCCCACACTGGCCGCCGTGATGGTTACCACGTCAAATTCGCGTACATTGTTCACAAACTCATCGAAGAGGTTCCACTCCGCCACCGTTGTATAGCTGGCCCCTCCGTTGGTAGAGATTTGCAGCCAGAAGTCTTCATTTGCATTATCCATGCTGTTGGTGATGTAAGTGAAATCCACCGTGATGTCCTCAAAGAGCGAAAGGTCGAGGTTATCGGTGGTCATGGTGGAGGTGACGTTGTTGTCGCGCAGGCGTATGCAGTAATTGCCGCTGAAAGCAAAAGCCGCATCGTTGATGCTTCTGCGTGCATCCGAGCCGCCGTCGTTCCATATTCCCCATCCGGCTTCAAAGTCGTTGTTGTCCACCGTTACCACCGTGCAGCCGCCTCCGCCTGCCTGGGTGGTGGCACTGGCTGTGTTGCTGTAAGCCGAAGTGCCGCCTGCATTGCTGGCCGCCACGCGGTAATTGTAGGTAGTGGAAGCCGCCAGGCCGTTGTCGGTGTAGGAGGTAATATTGGCCCCCACCGTGGCGATCTGGCTAAAGGCTCCGCCGCCCGTAGCCCGCTCAATGATGAAGTTGTCTTCATCCGTGGCATTGTCGGTCCAGCTCAGCGAAATGGAGCTGCTCGAAGTGGCGTTGGCCGTGAGGCTGCTGGGCGCCGCCGGCGGCGTGGGGCCGGCCGCTTCGTAAATTTTCACATTCTTGAAGTAGCTGTTGTTGCCCGAACCGGCATCGTAGTCATTGACCAGAACCAGGTACAAATTGTTGCCGGTATAATAGGTGCCCACCGGTATGCTGAAGCTCTGGTAGCTGCCCACACTGGTGTAATCAAAGTCGCGTATGCCCCAGTTTTGCACCCCGTACACCTGGAAGATCAGCCCCGAAGAGAGGTTGTCGTCATTGTCGAAGCCAATGCCGTGAATTTCGCCCTGGGCCGTGCTCTGAAACTCAAATTCAATGACCGTATTGGGCGTGACATTAAAGGTGGCCGTGGTTCTTCTCCAGGTGTTGTCCTGCATCAGCAGGGTGGCCCCATTGTCCAGCACCGTTACATTCTGGGCCACATCCTGGTTGGAGTAGGAAATGGTGGTGGTGGTGTTAAAATCAATACAGCCGGCACAGGGTCCGCCGCCGCCCGCCTGGGTGGTGGCGCTGGCCGTGTTGCTGTAGGCCGAGTTGCCCGCCACATTGCTGGCCGCCACGCGGTAGGTATAGGTAGTAGAAGCCGTCAGCCCATTGTCGGTATAGCTGGTTACATTGGCCCCCACCGTAGCGACCTGGCTGAAAGCCCCGCCGCCCGTCGAGCGCTCAATGAGGAAGTTGTCTTCATCGGTGGAATTGTCGGTCCAGCTCAGCGAAATCTGGCTGCTGGAGTTGGCCGTGGCCGAAAGGCCGCTGGGGGCCGCCGGCGGCGTGGGGCCGCCACTTTCGTACAGGCGCACATTGCGGAAGAAGCTGTTGTTGCCCGAGCCGGCATCGTTGTCATTCACAAAAGTCAGCGACAAAGTGCCTGTCATGTAGGTACCCGCCGGAATGGAAAAGGTCTGAAAACTGCCCGGCGTGGTGTAGGTGAAGTCGCGAATGGCCCAGTTTTGCGTGCCATACACCTGAAACAGCTCATTGGTGGCATGTACATTGTCGGCATCCAGGCCTACGCCATGAATTTCGCCCTGAGCCGTGCTCATGAATTCAAATTCCAGTATGGTGTTGGGGGTCACATTGTAGCTGTCGTTCAACCTTCTCCAGGTATTGTCAGTCAGCAGCAAGGTGGCGCCATTGTCCAGCACCGTTACATTGGCAGCAGCATCCTGGTTGGAGAAAGAAGAAGTAGAGGTAACACTAAAGTCCACACAGCCGGCACAGGGGCCGCCGCCTCCACCCGGGGTGTTGGTGGTGGCACTGGCTGTATTGGACACTACCGAATTGCCATCCACATTAAAAGCATACACCCGGTAGGAGTAGGTCGTGGCAGCACTCAGGCCGTTGTCGGTGTAGCTGGTTACATTGGCGCCCAGGCTGGCCACCTGGCTGAAGGCACTGCCCCCGGAGGAACGCTCCACCACAAAGCCATCTTCATTGTTGGCGTTGTCGGTCCAGCTCAGGGAAATGGAGGAGCTGGACTGGGTAGTGGCCACCAAATTGGTGGGCGCAGCAGGCGCATTGGGGTTGGCACAGGGCTGCAGACAGCTGCCATTTGCCACCTCGTTGCGGATCACGTCGCCCGGCTGCGGGCCAAAACCCAGGCTGAAGTTGATGCCCACCGACTGCTGGTGGCAGTAGCTCATGATGGTGCCACCTTCGGGTGGAATGCCCGGCAGCGGACAACTCCCCTCCGTTTGGCCCGAGCAGCCGTCTATGGCGGTGCCATTGCCGTTCCACACACAGGCATGGGTATGGCGCGAACCGAAAGTATGCCCAAACTCGTGCGTAACCACCATCACCGTCCAGGAGTAGGTGGGAAAATTGTTGTAGGTATTCACGATGCCCGACACACTCAGGCTCTGGGCCGTAGAGGGGTTACAAATACCATCAAAACCAGCCGCCTGTCCGCCGCCTATGCTGCGGTAGGTGAGCAGTTGGCCCAGGTCGCCATTGATGGTGGTGCGGTTGTTTTGAAACTGCGAAAGCAGGGTAGAAGTATTGGTACCCGTGTAGGGGTCCGTAGTGGTCCAGATAAACAACTCCGACATGACCGTATTGATGCTTTCATTGGCATAAATGGTGGCCACCTGGTTGTACATACCCGTGATGAAGTTGGTCACATTCTGGCTGCTGCCTTCGCTGTTGAAAATATCTACTTCTGTTTCGAAGTACAGGCCCACGCAGTCGGTGAGGGCACGGCTTCCGTCGGGGGAATAAGTCAGTTCCTCCCGCGAATACACATAGCCGTCGTCGGGCGTGGCACAGCTAAAATCAAAGTCCACCTTCATGCGGTCGTCGCGGTAGAGAATGTGGTGATTGGCTTCGCGCTGTGCAGCGGAGCCATCCAGCCTGCCCAGCACATAATTGCCGCCCCGTGGCAGACTCACCATACCCACCACTTCATCGCGGAAAAAGCTGAAGGCCGCAATGGAGCCTTCACTACCCTTTACCACCCCCCGGTAGTGCCGGCCCAGCTCCACGCTGATGCCATTGGGGTTGCGGTCGGTCACCACCCGAAAATCCGGCGCAAAGGGGTTGACTTCCACCAGCTCCACCTCTATGTTGGAGCGCGAGGGGGTAGCCAGGCTGAGGGTAAAAGCCCTGGGGGCCTCCCGCTGCAAACGGCCCAGCATGGCCATATCCAGCTCGAGCAACACCCCCTCTTCCAGCATGCGGTCCACCTCCGGATATTGGGCAGACCGAATGGCCGTGTTGTTTTCTACGGTAAACAGCTTCACATCTGAAAAGGTAATCCCCGATCTTTTGGTGTCCTCCACCAGGGAGGCTGGTTTGAGAATGGGTTGAGCAATACTGAAACACACTGCACCGAATAGTGCACTTACGAGCAATGAGAAGGATTTAGTCATAGTCGAAATAGCTTATAGTGTAGATGATTGATGACATGAGTTTACAGCTATACCGGAACCTCATTGAAGGGTTCTGTGATTTCTGCATGTTTATTCAGCAATAACTACCGTGTGTAATGGCCCTCAAATTTGGAAATATAAAACAGCTAAGGGCCTAAACGCCAGCCAACTATTAAGGTGTGAACAATGATACCC
>RFHT01000161.1 GCA_003696835.1 Bacteroidota bacterium | reverse complement strand
GTCTTCCCCTTTCTGCACCTGGTAGTCGTACAGGTGATAATCGGGGTCTATCAGTTCAATTTTGTGGCAAAGGCGACCTTCAACCTGAATTTGGCCCCAATAGCGCAGGCTTTTTTCGTATATGCCCCTGCTGCGAAGCTGTGCCTCACTTTGGCGGATGATGCCATCTATGTGGTTGAGGCTGGTTTCGGTAATGGCATAATGGCCGGGGCGAAGGAGGCTGCCGTGTATGTCGCGGCGAAAATTGAAGGCGGGCAGCCATTTGCGGGGCGTTACCAGGGCGTTTCGTTTGTCCCGGGCAGCATTGTACTCCACCATGGCGCCCTTGTTGGGGCTGAGAATCTCCAGCCGCACATACAGGGGAGCTTGCTTAACGCTGATGAGCATTTCCCCTTCGTGCACCTTATCTCCCAGGCGGCGCTCCTCTACCTTCAGCCGGTAGCTGTGGGCCCGCATGGCGTAGATGTGCTGGTGCATGAGGCCGAGCACCCCCCGGGCTTTGAGGTGCAGCTTCTCCGGGTTGTGGTGCACCGGCACCGATATGCTGGCAAGCTGCACATTGTTGTGCAAAGGGGTTGATGTTTGAGCGAGCAAAAAACAGGGAAGTAGCAGCCCCGGCATACAGGCCAGAGCCCATCGTATGGTGTTCTTCATATCTGAGTTGCGTATGAGTGGGTTTTAATTAACATGTCACAGGATGCAGGGTGCAGGATGTAGGATGTAGGATGCAGGGTGCAGGGTGCAGGATGCAGGTCGGAGCGCAGCGGAGACTCCTTTAAGGAGATGCAGGCTGAAAGTCCCACAAGGGAATCACAGGATATCTTGCATCTTCCCACTTGTATCTTGTCACTTGTATCTTGTCACTTGCATCTTGTCACTTGTATCTTGTCCCTTGTATCTTGTCACCTGCATCTTGTCACCTGCATCTTGTCACCTGCATACTGTCCCCCCAAAGACCCCGCCGCCGCCAAAAGTGCATGCAGGGAAGTAGATTTTTTTTTGAAGGAGGAATACAGTGAGAATTTTTGCCCATATTGTAAACCTCTTACCTTTGTCAGATGGAAACATTTTGGGGCATCGACCTGGGGGGTACCAAGATTGAAGTGGCAGTATTGTCGCAGATCTATCCGCCGCAGGTGATCTGCAGGAAGCGCATCCCCACGGAATCTCAGCAGGGATACCGGCACATCTTGCACCGGATAGGGGAGCTGCTGGAGCTGGTAAAGGCCGAAACGGGGCTGAAGCCCACGCGCATCGGCATAGGCACGCCCGGCACGCTGGACCCGCAGACGCAGCGCATGAAAAACTGCAACACCACCTGCCTCAACGGCCAGCCCCTGCTGGCCGACCTGGAGGAGCTGATAGGCGTGCCCGTGCGCATGGCCAACGACGCCAACTGTTTTGCCCTGGCCGAAGCCCGCATGGGCGCTGCGGCCGAAGTAGTCGCAGCTGGCGGGGTGGTCTTTGGCATCATCATGGGCACAGGAGTAGGCGGGGGCGTGGTGGTCAACGGGCAGGTGCTCAATGGCCTGCAGGGCATAGGCGGTGAGTGGGGCCACAACTTCCTGGACGCCTCCGGCGGCCCCTGCTACTGCGGGCTCGAGGGCTGTGTGGAAACGGTTATTTCCGGCCCGGCCCTGGAGCAGTATTACCTCCGCCATGCGGGCGCTGCGCGCCCGCTGCCCGAGATTGTGCAGCGCCACCTGCAGGGCAGCGATGAGGTGGCCACAGCCACCATCAACCGCCTGCTGTATTTCTTTGGCAGGGGGGTGGCCCAGGTCATCAACCTCATCGACCCCCATGCGGTGGTCATTGGTGGTGGGCTGGGCAATATCGACCTGCTGTACACCGAAGGGGTACGCCATGCCGAACAATTTGTGTTTAACCAGCGGCTGGAAACCCGCTTTCTCAAACCCAAACTGGGCGACAGTGCAGGCGTTTTTGGAGCTGCCAGCCTGTTGCTTTCATAAATACTTGCACGTGCGCCGCACCCTCCTTCATATCGCCATTTATGCAGGCTCCACCCTGCTGTATGCCTGCTTGCTGTATGCCACGCCGCGTACCAGCTTTTTTCAGCTGCTGGGGCTGTTTGCAGCCTTGTTTGCAGGGTATTTTCTCATCATAGGCAAAAGCCTGCTGCGCAAACCCCTGCCGTCTTTTTCTCCCTTGCAATGGCGCAGCATGCTGCTGGCGGCCATTGCCTTTCGCCTGCTGGCCGTTTTCAGTCTGCCCAATTTATCCGACGATTATTACCGCTTTGTGTGGGATGGGCGCCTGCTCAGCCACGGTGCCAACCCCTTTTTGAAGCTGCCCAGCGAGTACATGCAGCAGCCCGATGTGGCCGCCAAACTGGGACTCAGCCAGCAGTTGTACCAGGGGCTGAATTCGCCCAACTATTTCACCATTTATCCTCCTCTCAACCAGGCCGTGTTTTGGATGGCAGCCAGGGTGTTTCCCCGCGACCTTTATGCCGCGGTGGTTTGCATGAAAGGGGTGCTGTTCCTGGCTGAGCTGGGCAGCCTGTACCTGCTGTTTTTGTTGCTGGCCCGCTGGAAGCTGCCGCGCGAGTACCTGGCCATTTACGCCCTCAACCCTCTGGTGATCGCCGAGCTGGTGGGCAACCTGCACTTCGAAGCCCTGATGATTGTTTTCCTCTTGTGGAGCATGTATCTGTTTGAGGTGGGAAAATGGCGAATAGCAGCGGCACCCTACGCCCTGGCTGTATGCAGCAAATTGCTCCCATTGATGCTGCTGCCCCTGCTGCTGCGCAGGCTTGGCTTCAGGCGCAGCCTCATCTTTGGGTTGCTGCTGGCCCTGGGTACTGGCCTTTGTTTCCTTCCATTCTTTGACCTGCATACCTTTCGCCACCTCATGGAAAGCGTGAGCCTGTATTTTCAAAAATTTGAATTCAACGCCAGCATCTACTATCTGCTGCGTTGGGTGGGTTTTCAGGTAAAGGGCTACAACATCATACAAACGGCCGGCAAATACCTTTCGGCCATCACCCTGGCGGGCATACTGCTCATAGCCCTGCTGGAGCGCCGCCCCCGGTGGAAAACCCTGCCTGCCAGCATGCTCTGGGCATTTGTGCTGTATTTCGGGCTGGCCAGCATCGTACATCCCTGGTATATATGCACCCTCGTCGCCCTGGCCACACTGTGTAATTGGCGCTTTCCTTTGATTTGGGCTGCTTTGCTGCCCTTGACGTACTTTACCTACATAAGCCCTTCATACCAGGAAAACCTCTATTTGGTCGCTACTGAGTATGTTTTGGTGCTTATTTGGATGGTTTGGGAAATTTCAAAGGAGGATTTTAATAAAATTAGAACTAACTTTGCCCTGTTTCCGTTCAAAAGGATGAATGATCACGCGGACTAAACCTACGAGTGTATGCAAACCCTCTCCTGTCAACAGGTTCTTTCTTTACCTCATAAAATAGCTACCAGCCAAAGCATCAGCCCGGCCATTCCCGCTTTTCACCTGTACGACAGCATCCACAACCTGCCACTGGACGACTGGCATGCCCTGGTCCCTGTGCACAAGATATTTTTACGCAAGGAGTTTTTGGCGGGCCTGGAAGCCGCCGCAGGGAAGGACATACAGTTCCGCTATGCACTCGTTTATCAGCACCAGCAACCCATTGCCTGCGCCTACTTTCAGACCATCCGCTTCCACGTGGGCCAAACCATGCCCTACACCCGCCTGGGCAAGGG
>RFHT01000160.1 GCA_003696835.1 Bacteroidota bacterium | reverse complement strand
TGCATCCTGCATCTTGCATCTTGCATCTTGCATCTTGCATCCTGCATCTTGCATCCTGCTTGCATCTTGTAGCCTGCATCTTGTATCTTGCATCCCTGTATCATCACAAACAGCATGAATATACTCATCACAGGGGGCACAGGGTTCATTGGCAGCAGGCTGGTGGAGGCCTTTGCCGGGCAACAACACCAGGTGACGGTGCTCACAAGGCGCAAGCGCAGCAGCCGCAACCCTTATATTTCCTACCGCGAATGGAACGGACAGGAAATGCCGCCCGCCATCGGGCTGTACGAGGCGGTGATCAACCTGGCCGGGGCCAGCATAGCCGAAGGCAGGTGGACGTCCGAGCGCAAACAACTCATCATCGACAGCCGGCGCCATGCCACGGCGGCCTGCGTGCAGTACATCAACAGCTCACCCCGGCCGCCAGAGGTGTTTATTTCGGCTTCGGGCATTGGGTATTACGGAGCTGATTCGGAGGAGGTGCTGGACGAGTCGGCCCCTGCAGGGGAGGATTTTCCTGCCCGGGTGTGCCAGATATGGGAAGAGGAAGCCCAAAAAGCCGAATGCCGCAAGCTGATCTTGCGCCTGGGGGTAGTGCTGGGCCGTGGAGGGGGGGCGCTGGAGAAAATGTTGCCCCTCTACAAATGGTGCCTGGGTGCCCGTCTGGGTAGCGGCAAGCAGGGCTTCCCCTGGGTACACCTCGCTGATGTGGAAGGGGTGGTGCGTTTTGGCCTGGAAAACAACAAACTGCAGGGCCCCGTGAATGTGGTGGCCCCCGGCCTGGTGGACCAGGCCACCTTTTCGGATATATTGGCCACAGTAGTGGGCAGGCCCGATCTGCTGGTAGCGCCGGCTTTTGCCCTCAGGCTGATGCTGGGCGAGCAGGCCCTGCTGCTACTGGGCGGCCAAAAAGCCGTGCCTGCCAGCTTGCAACAGGCGGGCTATGCGTTTCAGTTTCCCGAACTGCAAGCGGCGCTGGAGGATATTGTGGGGTAATGAGGCCGTAAGCCCGGCACTAACATGGCCGGGCAAGGGTAGCCGGATCGGCAAGGCAGGCTCCTTTGCCCTGTGGCTTTAGCCCAGGGCATTCAGTAACAACTTATTGAACAGAAAAGCCCCCTACTGCAGCAGCACTTTTTTCACCAGTTGGCGGCCGGGACTGTGCAGGCGCACAAAATACAGGCCACTGGCCAGGCGGTCCAGCGTCCAGGTGTGTTTGTGCTGTCCCTTATGCCGGTGTGCTTTGAACAAAATATCGACTTTTTTGCCCCACCCGTCGTAAACAGTGAGTTCTACCCCCGCATCTTTGTACAAACAATAGCTGATCTCTACCTGCCGGGCATGGGGGAGGGGATGTAAATGTAGTTGCATGCTCATAGGAAGAAAAAAGTTATGCCGTGTTCTCTTCTAACTAATTGACTGGGGAAAGGTATCGCTATTTATTCAAATCAATAGGTGAAAATTTGCGTAAATCTTACATTTACGTAATTTATTTTATTGTGTCAGATTCGATTTTGTGTAATAAGCCAAACAGGGGGCAAGATAGTTTTTGCTTGAAAATATCCCCAATTTCCATAAAAAAAACCAGGGGATTCAATCCCACTTTGGGAGAATCGACCCTGGCCCTTGCTCTTGTAATTCCAGATTACCGTCCTGATATGCCTGATTTTTTGCAAATACCAGGCCAATCCACTTGCCAAAACCTCAACGGTCGTGAATGTGGGCTGAACGGATATTTTCTTTGAATAAATGGGAATATATAGCCGGTGAACTGTATGTAATTGTGGCCCACCTAAAGCACACCCAGCTCCTTGCCCACCTCGGTGAATGCAGTGATGGCCTTGTCCAGATGGGCCTGCTCGTGTACAGCCGAAAGCTGCACGCGTATGCGGGCCTGGCCTTTGGGCACTACCGGGTAGTAAAAGCCAATGACGTATATGCCTTTTTCGAGCAATTTTTCTGCAAACTGCTGCGCCAGAACGGCTTCGTACAGCATAATGGGCACGATGGGGTGCTCGCCCGGCTTGATGTCAAAGCCGGCCGCCGTCATCTTTTCGCGGAAGTAGCGGGTGTTGTAGGCCAGTTTATCGCGTAGCTCTGTGGTTTTGGATAGCAGGTCCAGCACCGCAATAGAAGCGCCCACTATGGGCGGGGCCACGGTGTTGGAAAAGAGGTAAGGGCGCGAACGTTGGCGCAGTATTTCCACAATTTCTTTGCGTGCAGCCGTAAAGCCGCCCGAAGCGCCCCCCAGAGCCTTGCCCAGGGTGCCCGTGATGATGTCGATGCGCCCCATTACCCCCCTGTACTCGTGGGTGCCCCTGCCGGTTTTACCCATAAAGCCCGTGGCATGGCATTCATCCGACATCACCAGGGCTTCGTAGCGGTCGGCCAGGTCGCAGATTTTGTCCAGCTGCGCAATGGTGCCATCCATGGAAAACACCCCATCTGTGACGATGATCTTGCGGCGGCAGGCACTGGCCTGTTTCAGCTTGTCTTCCAGGTCGGCCATGTCGTTGTGCTGGTAGCGGAAGCGCTGGGCCTTGCACAGACGGATGCCGTCAATGATGGAAGCGTGGTTGAGCTGGTCGGAAATGATGGCATCTTCGGGCCCGAACAGGGGTTCAAACACCCCCCCATTGGCATCAAAGGCAGCGGCGTACAAAATGCTGTCCTCCATGCCCAGAAAATCGGCCAGCTTCTGCTCCAGCTCTTTGTGGATGTCCTGGGTGCCGCAGATAAAGCGCACCGAGGACATGCCAAAGCCGTGGGTATCCAGGGTTTGGTGGGCAGCCGCTATCACCTGGGGGTGGGAAGAAAGGCCGAGGTAATTATTGGCACAAAAATTTATGACCTCTCCGCCTTCCCGGGTGTGGATGCTGGCGCCCTGTGGGCCAGTGATCACGCGCTCGGCCTTGTACAGGCCCGAAGCCTTGATTTCTTCAATTTCTTTTGCGAGTGCTTGTTGTAGTTGTCCGTACATGGTGATATGGGTAGGTAAATGAAACGGATAAATGATGAGCGAGCCTACTGGTCTCCTCAGGGGCAAGATTAGCAGGTTTTATTCAGAAAAAAAAACCGGGATCAGCTATGCACGGCCACTTTCAGCTCAGCAGCAGCATGAGTACAAAAGCCGTGCTCAGGGCCAGGGAGGCCACCTGATTCATGCGCATGCTTTGGCCAAAGCCGGGAGGCTGTCCCTGGCTCAGCACCTGCCACACCCAATGCCCAAACACCCCCATTACCGGCGCCCCGGCCAGCAGAAAAATACCGATGCGGTACACCTGCCCCAACTGCCAGTAGGTGTCGCACAGCAGGCCCGTGGCCAGCAGCATGGATATGCCGGAAAACAGAAAGGTGCCCGCCACTCCCAGTTTCAGGCTGAGGGTGATATCGCCCCGGCGGCGATCCTCCTCGTGTTGGTAGATCTGGGTGAGGGGATAGGAGCCACACAGGAAAAGGGTGCTCACCAGGGCAAAGCGCATATTTGCTCCATGAAACAACGCTTGCGCTTCTACCCCCAGTCCGTACAGCACCAGCCAGTAGGTATAGGCGCCCTGAAAGCTGCACACTACCAGGGTGCTGAGGTAGGGGTATTTTTTCAGGCGAATGCGGTCGTAGCTATAAGCTTTGCTCACCAGCAGGTACACGCCCACACCCAAAGCAAAAAGCGGCGAGATCAGCAGCGAAAGGCCTACGGCCAGCAAGTCGAACAGGACTACCAGGTAAAACAGCTGGCGGTTGGGCGGCGGGGGGTGCTTCAGCCCGCCTATGCTGCCTTCGTCCCGGTCGAAAAAGGAATTGTAGCCGTTGCTGGCCGGATACACCAGCAGGTGCAGGATAACAAAAATCAAGAGGGCATGGTTGAATGGAATATGGGGGGTATTGCTAAGCGCAAAGCAGTAAACGGGCATCAGATAGATCGAAAACGGGATGCGCATCAACTTCAGGGCGTCTTTCCAGGCTTGGGTTTGCATGTCTGCCAACCTACAAATTTATGAGGAGAATTGGTACATATTGTGGTAAGCGAAATAGATGTTAATTTTACCCCTATGACGTATCTCGTTGCTACTGGCACGGCTGTTCCGGCCCATCGTTATGCACAGGCCGAACTGGCGGCTTTTATGATTGAAGCCCACGGATTTTCGGGGCAAAGAGCTGCCCGCAGCCTGCGGCTGCTGTATGAGAAAACCCGGATTCGCTACCGGCATTCTGTATTGCCCGATTTCGGGCCCAACGGCAAAAAGGAGCTGTTTGAGGCAGGCGCCCTGCCCCTGGTGGAGGACCGCATGCACATTTATCAGCGGGAAGTGCTGCCTCTGGCTCTTTCGGCAGCCCAGCAATGCGTGGCCCACTTTCACCAGCAGCAGGGGCCCCTGGACTTACAGGAAATCACCCACCTCATCACGGTGAGCTGTACCGGCCAGCATGCCCCCGGCTTGGAGATCACCCTGGCCGAAGCCC
>RFHT01000159.1 GCA_003696835.1 Bacteroidota bacterium | reverse complement strand
CACTGGACCGAACGCGCCAGTGAAGCCTGGAACGAACGCCCCTACGATCACAACAAATGGTTTTTTGGGGCCGGAGGAGAGGTGCCCAGGTGGGCGGGCTACGCCATCGGCTTTGAGTTGGTAAAAAACTACCTGGCTGCCCACCCCAGCCGCAAGCCTTCCACCCTCTTTGACGAGCCTGCCACCTCTTTCCAGCCCTGAGTGGGCAGCATGGCTGCTGCCAGGCCTTGAGTCAGGTGGTAAGCCTGATTTAGCGCTTCGTCTGCTCCTCACAGGCTTTGGTGGCCAGGTCGTGAAATTCTCCCATCATGCTCATTCTGCTCATATCGCGCATTTGGGTCATAAATATGCCGATGGTTTGTTGTTGGGTATTGATGAAAAAATAGGTGTACAAAGCCCCCGGCCAAAACACATCGCCTGCATGTCCAAATGGTGCATCGGGCATGAGCACGCCCAGACCCAGGCCATAGCCCTGGCCAGTGAGGGAGGTATTCAATATCTTCAGGGGCAGCCATTCCTCCCCCACTTCGTTGTGCATCATGGCCCTGACCGATTCCGGGCTCAGCAGCCGCCGCCCCCGGAAAGTGCCGCCCTTGAGCAACATGCGGCAAAAGTTGAGGTAGTCGCTGGCGGGGCCTGCCAGCCCACCGTTGCCACGGGCAAAATTTTGGCCATTTACATAGCGGCTGTTGGCAGCAGTCTCAACGGCAAGGAGTTCGCCGGCCTCATTTGGGGCATACACGCTAGTGAGGGCATCCACCTCCTTCACCTGGAAAGCAGTGTGCTTCATTTCCAGGGGCTCAAAAATGTGTTGCTTAAAAAATTGCTCCACCGGCATGCCACTTACCCGCTCAATGATACAGGCCAGCAAGTCGTTGCTGTAGCCGTAGGCCCAACCCTTCCCGGGCTCAAAAGCCAGCTGTGTGCTGCACACAGCCGCAACCAGCTCTTTGAGGTTATGCACCCGGGCCTGCGCCAGTTGTTTGGCAGCGGCCTGCCCGGCCGCCGAGCGGTCAAAACCGCTGGTAATACCGGAGGTATGAGACAGCAAGTGCCGGATGGTCATGATGTTGCCGACTCTGCTGTCTCCCTGGTAAACGCTCATGTTGGTTACCTCCGGCAGATATAAGGATACCGCATCGTCCAGTTGTAATTTGCCCGCTTCCACCAGCATCATAATGGCGGTGGCCGTAATGGGTTTGGTCATAGAAGCCCATCGGAAAATGCTGCTTTCCGACATGGGGATGCCGCGTGCTATATCCTGAAACCCATACACATCCTTGTTCAGCACCCCCTCTTTCTCTATATATATCAGGGTGCCGGGCAGTACCCCTTCGTCCACATAGGTATGAAAGTGCTGGCACAGCGCCTCGAAGGCGCGGGGGTTCAGGTTTTGGTTTTGAGCGAGCAAGCCTGCCGGTACAAGCAGAGAAAAGAGGATGCTGATCGTTTTCATGAGGAGGAAATGTTTGGGTTTTTAGCAAAAATAGTTCTTTTCAGCTTGTATATTGGGGCGTATATTTGCCAATATATGTAGGGTTTTATGCCAATGATCAAAACAGTAGTTACCGTACCCATAGGAGAAATTCTGCCCGACGCGGTGATTTCGGCCTATTTTTTTCTTTCTCAGGCCAATGCCTTCTGCCAGGCACAGGGCAGAGCCCCTGTTTTTGAACTGACTCTGGCGGGTATCCGCCGTTCCAATTGGCTGTATGAAGGCCATTTTGGCATCAGGGCCACGCCCTATCAGGAAATTCCCGCTGAGGTGGACCTGCTCATCATCCCGGGTTTTTTGGGGGAGCGCATTCCGCTTGAGGAAAATCAATGGCTGGTCCAATGGGTAGGGAATCAATACAGGGAGCACGGCACGGAGGTAGCCAGCATGTGTACCGGGGCCTTTGTGCTGGCTGCAGCGGGCCTGCTGGATGGAAAAAAATGTACCACACACTGGGCTTTCAGGCAGGATTTTATGCGGCTGTTTCCGGCCGCCCGGCTGCAGACCGAAAAGATCATTACCGACCAGGACGGCATTTATACCAGCGCCGGAGCCTATTCTTCATTGAATTTACTCTTGTATTTGGTGGAAAAATTTGCAGGAAAAGATACAGCCGTCTGGCTTTCCAGGGTATTTCAGGTGGACACCCGGCGTAATTCCCAGCTGCCTTTTATGATGTTAAACCAGCTGTTTCAGCATGAAGACACCCCCATTAAGCGAGTGCAGGAGTATGTAGAAAAAAACTTTGCGGAGGAGTTGCGTATTTCCGGCCTGGCGGAGCAGTTTGCCATGAGCCCCAGAACCCTGGTGCGCCGCTTCAAAAAAGCTACCGGCCTCAGCCCACTGGAATACCTGCAGCAGGTGCGAATGGAGGCGGCTAAAAGGATGCTTGAGCAGGAAAACAAAAACGTGGAAGAGGTGATATTCGACTCGGGCTACCGCGATGGCCCTACCTTCCGGCAGGTATTCAAGCGCAGCACTGGCCTTACGCCCAGCGAATACAGGCGGCAGTACAAGCGTTATTAAAGGAAACTTCTTTTTCGAAAATCCTCCAATTTTTCCAAAAATCCTCCAATATGCCAAAAACCTCCCAACCCATAGTCGTAGAACAGTTGTTGAACGCACCAGCCGGCAAAGTATGGGATGCCATCAGTCGGCACGAGCAGCTGATCCAGTGGTTTTTTCCTCAAATTCCCGCTTTTGAAGCCAAAGTGGGCTTTGAAACCCGCTTTGCAGTGGAGTCCGGGGGGCGCACCTTCACCCATGTGTGGCGCCTGCTCGAAGTGGTTCCCCAGCGAAAAATTGTCTATCACTGGAGTTATGAGGAATTTGAAGGGGCGGGAACGGTCTGTTTTGAAATCCTTCCCCGTAACACCCAGAGCCTGCTACGCCTCACCAATGAAGGCCTGGAAAATTTTCCGCAGCATATACCGGAATTTTCCCGCCAAAGCTGCCTGGCCGGCTGGCAGTATTTTATCGAAGGCCAACTCAGGCAATACCTGGAAGGCGACAAGTGAGCAGGCCACCGGATGCTTTTGCACACCAATCCTTTGTGAGTTCAGGGGCTAAGCCTGTGCCCCCTCACCCCCCCACCTTCACGGGCAGTTTCAGCTCAGGGTGGGTTTTAGGGGCTGTAACGGCATTGAGCACCCGGAAATGCAGCTGCAGGGCGTCGAGCTTGTCGCGGGTTTTGATCTGCAGGGTGGTGCTGCCGTGGTGGGGCACCTCAATGAGGTCGGAGTGGGCGTGCAGGCTGTAGGGCATGAGGTTTTGCAGGCTCATGTCGGCGCTGCTGTTATTTTTGATTTCGACTTCCAGCACGCTGGTTTCGTCCAGGTATTGTGCGCGCGTAATTTGGAAGCAAGCTTTGAGCAAGGGCTGCAGGTAGGCATCCCTGCCCACCAGCAGGTTGTGGAAAAAGCCCACCGTACGGCGGTTTAGCAGGGCGTCTTTGATGGCTTCGGGCGTTTTTTCGGTAGCAAACACCAGCGTCAGAGGACGGTGCCCTCCCAGGGCGATGTCGTACTGCCAGTCCACCAGCCCGTGTATGTCGGAGGTGGCCATGATGGTGAGGTTGTGGTCCAGGGCAATTTGCAGCGCTTCGGCGGAGTAGGTGAGGTCGTTGATGACTTCAATGCCGTGCAGCAGACCTTCGTTGAT
>RFHT01000158.1 GCA_003696835.1 Bacteroidota bacterium | reverse complement strand
TGCTGCACAGCCGGCATATTCATCAGGGCCAGCAGGAAGTCCTGGTTGGTGGTGATGCCCAGGCAATGCAGTTGCCGTAGGGTGTAACGCATTTTGCGGTGGGCCTCGCTGCGGGTTTCACCCCTTATGATGAGCTTGGCGATCATGGGGTCGTAGTACACCGGTATGTCGGAGCCGCTGCGCACAGCGGACTCCAGGCGCAGGCCTTCCAACTGCGGGGCTTCAAAGTGCAGGATGCGGCCGCTTGCGGGCTGGAAGTTGCGGGTGGCATCCTCGGCATAGAGGCGTAGTTCCAGGGCGTAGCCCCTGCTTTTGACTTCCTCCTGGGCAATGCGCAGGGGCATACCCGCAGCCGACTCAATCTGTAGCTGCACCAGGTCCAGGCCGGTGATGGCCTCGGTTACGGGGTGCTCTACCTGCAGGCGGGTGTTGACTTCGAGGAAGTAAAAGGTATCCGTTTGTTGTTGGTAGATAAATTCTACCGTGCCGGCGTTGTCGTATTGCAGGGCGCGGGCCGCCCGCAGGGCGGCATCGGCCATTCGCTGCCGCAGCTGGGGGTTCATCACAGGAGAGGGGCTTTCTTCCATCACCTTCTGGTAGCGGCGCTGCAGGCTGCATTCCCGTTCCAGCAGGTGAATGAGCTGCCCGTGGCGGTCGCCCATGATCTGAAATTCGATGTGGCGGCCCTCTTCTATGTAGGCTTCCAGCATAAGCCGACTATTGCCAAAGGCATGTTCGGCCTCGCTGCGGGCCGCCTGCATGGCGGCTTCCAGCTCTGGGGCTGTGCGCACCAGCCGCATGCCTTTGCCACCCCCGCCAGCTGTGGCTTTGAGCAGAACCGGATAACCTATGCGTGCTGCTTCCTGCTCAAAGCGCGACAGGCTTTGGTCGCTGCCCTGGTAGCCGGGCACCACCGGCACCTCCTGGGCCTGCATCAGTTCCCGCGCGGCCCATTTGGAGCCCATCAGCTCAATGGCCTCAGGCCGCGGGCCTATGAAGACGAAGCCCTGTGCGGCGCAAGCACGGGCAAAGGCCGCATTTTCTGCTAAAAACCCATAACCCGGATGTATGGCATCTACCCCGGCACGCCGGGCCGCTTCCAGTATTTTTTCTACATTTAAATAGGAAGCTGCGGCTGCACTTTCCCCCAAATAAAGGGCCGAGTCGGCCTCCTCCAGGTAGGGCGCATGCCGGTCGGCATCCGAAAAAACCGCCACGCTGCGTATGCCCATCTTCCGGCAGCTGCGCATGATGCGCGAAGCAATTTCCCCGCGGTTGGCTATCAGTATGCTGTTGAGTTCTTTCATTTTATAAATGTTGCAGGATGCAGGATGCAAGATGCAGGATGCAAGTGGCAATCCCTGGCACCTGCCACCTGTCACCTGTGACCTGTCCTCCCCTTATGGGCCTTCCGCTTCGCTCCAGTACCTTAAAGGCATCTTCGACCTGCATCCTGTGACCTGCTACCTGCCACCTGGCACCTGCTACCTGTCACCTGGGACCTGCATCCTGTGACCTGCATCCTGTGACCTGCATCCTGTGACCTGCCACCTGCCACCTGTCCCCCTACATCCTGAACACCCCGTAGGCATCGGCTCCCCGGATGGGCTGGTTATAGACCACGGCCAGGCAGAAGCCCAGGTAATTGCGGGTTTGCCTGGGGTCGATGACGCCATCGTCCCACAGCTCGGAGGTGGAGTACCAGGCCGAGGATTTGTTTTCGGCTTCCTGTATGAGCATGGCCTTCATCATGGCGGCCTGCTGCTCGTCAAACTCTTTGCCCAGGGAGCGGGCCGA
Source organism: Bacteroidota bacterium (assembly GCA_003696835.1). Taxonomy (GTDB): domain Bacteria; phylum Bacteroidota; class Bacteroidia; order J057; family J057; genus J057. The sequence goes on along the minus strand of RFHT01000158.1, from coordinate 942 downwards.
GGCCCGCTGAATGATGTCCATCACGCCCGCCAGTTGTTCGGCACCCATTACGCCTATTTTGGCGTGGGGGTAGGTAAACAAAAAGCGCGGATCGAAGGAGCGCCCGCTCATGCCGTAATTGCCTGCGCCGTAAGAATTGCCGATCATGAGGGTGATGTGCGGCACTTCGCTGTTGGCAACGGCATTGATGAGCTTGGCGCCGTGCTTGATGATGCCGCCTTGCTCGTATTGTTTGCCCACCATGTAGCCGGTGGTATTTTGCAAAAAAATGAGGGGAATGTGGTTTTTGTTGGAAAGCTGGATAAAATGGGCGCCCTTGTTGGCCGATTCGGAGAAAATGACGCCATTGTTGGCCAGTATGCCCACGGGGTAGCCATGTATGTGTGCCCAGCCCGTAACCAATGTGGGCCCGTATTCGGGTTTAAATTCCGAAAAGCGGGAGCCATCCGTGATGCGTATGATGAGTTCACGGGCATCGAAGGGCGTTTTGGGATTGGCGGGCAGCACGCCCAGTATTTCCTCAGCCGGGTAGTGGGGCGGATTGATGGGTTCCGAGGGAATCAAATGCGGCTGGCTCACGTGCACCCACTGCATGATTTCCCGCGCTATGCGTATGCCGTCCAGCTCGTCTTCTGCCAGGTAGTCGGAAACGCCCGACATGCGGCTGTGCATCTCAGCGCCGCCCAGCTCTTCATCCGTGGCAATTTCGTTGGTGGCCATTTTTACCAGAGGCGGACCCGCCAGAAACACTTTGGCCGCTTTTTTCTGGAAAATGGCAAAGTCGGACATGCCGGGCACGTAGGCACCGCCGGCCGTGGCATTGCCAAATACCACGCTAATGGTGGTGAGTCCCATTTTGGAGCGGCGGGTGATTTCCCGGAAGGTTTCCCCTCCGTAATTGAAAATTTTGGCCTGGTCGGGCAGGTTGGCGCCGCCGCTCTC
>RFHT01000022.1 GCA_003696835.1 Bacteroidota bacterium | reverse complement strand
GTGGTTGACAAAAACAAAGTTTCATGTATGCATGCTCAATGAAGGCACTATTGGGGTATTCCCCCTTTTTTGCAGCAGGTATATGCTGAATAGATACATAACTATAATTAAAATTTTTTGTGGTAGGTCCGGGATAGGGTCCCCCTTTTGGGAAGCTGTTTTGTATGATTACCCCATTACTCGCTGTCTCACTGTACCATTTCGTGTCTGTCCTTTGTCCCTTAACGAAAGAGCAAATCAATAAACAGCACAGTACGGATAGGGTAATTCTCATCATTTCAGTGTTGTGTTCACGCCTTTTCAAAATAGCTTGCGGCCAACCTTAAGATTTAGCCGCCATTGTCCCCACAGCGGGTGAGGGTTGTACATCCGGTTAAACGAAGGCGTTTGTGGCCTTATGCTGGACCATGGAATTTTCAGACAGTTGGCTGCTGGCCGTGGGCCCTTTGCACGGGTGGTTCTTCACGACCAAGCTAAGAAAAAGGAGGGATATTTGCCAGTAAAACCTGCAAGGCCAGGGCATTTAATGGCGTTGCTTGTTTTCATGGGAGAGGAGACGCATTTAATGGCGTTGCTTGTTTTCATGGGAGGGGAGACGCATTTAATGGCGTTGCTTGTTTTCATGGGAGAGGAGACGCATTTAATGGCGTTGCTTGTTTTCATGGGAGAGGAGACGCATTTAATGCGTCTCTACGTGTTTTTGTTCGCGCAGGCTCTGTTGTCTCACCAGCTCGGTGAGGGTGCGCTCCAGCTTCACCAGCCGCAGGTACAGCAGCATGCAGCAGCACAGCAGGGCCAGCAGGCTGAGGTAGATGATGAGGTCCACCCCCCGGCCGATGCCCAGATAGTTGGCTATGACGGTGCTGGCATCGGGAAAAATGGTAAAGGTGAGGGCTGCCAGCATCACCCCGGCAAAGAGCAGCTTAATTCCCAGGGATTTTTTGAGCTTGCGCTCAAAAAACACCAGCAGCAGCAGCAGTAAAACAATGAGGATGTATTGGATAGGTCTCATGGAAAGAGTTTTCGTAAGAGAATATCGCCCAGAATATTGAAGGCATTCCATGCCGACTGCCCCTTGCTTTTGCTGTAGGCGGAGTAGCGAATGTGTACCCCCACCTCGCGGTAGCGCAGGCCGTGCTTGCGTATTTCCATCAGGATCTCCGTGGCATGGGCCATGCCGTTTTCCCTGAGCTCCATGCAGGCCAGGGCTTTGGCATTGAGTGCGCGCAGGCCGTTGTGGGCGTCGGTGAGCCACAGGCCCGTGAGCAGGCCATTGACCCAGATGGCACCTTTGAGCAGCAGTCGCCGCAGGAGCGGCACATTTGGGCTTTTTTTCTGCAAAAAGCGCGACCCCAGCACCAGGTCGGCCTCGTCGGCCAGCAAGGGGGCCAGCAGGGCGGGAATGTCGGCCACATCGTGCTGGCCGTCGGCGTCGAAATGCACCACCGCACCGGCTTGCAGCCGGCGCGCAAAGGCCATGCCCGTTTGCAGGGCGGCGCCCTGCCCCAGGTTCACCGCATGCCGCAGGCAGTGTACCCCCCCCAGCCCCTGCAGCCGCTCCGCCGTGCCATCGGTAGAAGCATCGTCCACCACAATCACCTCATAGCCCGCCCCAAGCAATTGCTCTACGGTATGCCGTATCACCCCTGCCTCGTTGTAGGCAGGCACAATCACATATACACGAAGGGGTGCATTCATGCCCTCAATTTCTTCACCAACGCCCAACTGCCCAAATGATTGTAAGAAAGCAGGCATAAAAAAAGGGGAAAACCTTCGGTTTTCCCCTTGGGGGTGGCCAATGGGATTTGAACCCACGACCCCCAGAACCACAATCTGGTGCTCTAACCAACTGAGCTATGGCCACCAGCTTAATTTGGAGTGCAAATATAGGAATTGGCAAATCTTTCCACAAGCTTGCAGAGGGATTTTTTTCGCGCTTTTTCCAAAAATGTATGCTACTCTCCTGCTCGCTGTCAACATGCCCTCAAAACACCACATATCCCAGCCCAATTTGCAAAAAAATGGTGTTGTGACTGTTGATGCGGCCCACCACCTGCTGGTGAAACATCTGCGGGTCTATGCGGGGGTCCAGCTCGGCGCGGCCGTTGGTAAGGCTGCCACCTATTTCCAGGCCAATGTTGAGCAGCAAATAGCGGTATAGCACGGTTTGCTTGCCAAAAGCCACCTGCAGGCCCCAGTTGTGGTAGTAGCCGTCGGTGCGAAAATCCACAATCTTTTTGACGTGATGGATATAGCGCACGTAGCCCAGGCGCCACCAGTTACCGATGGGAGCAATGGAGCCATTTTGAAAAAAATACCCCTTCCAAAAAACCCCTATGCCATGCCCGAAGATGTAAAACTGGTTGTCGGAGGAGTTGGTTTTGAAAAACTGGTAATTGAGGCCCACACTCTGACGGGTGTTGAGCAATACTTCCAGCCCGGCCTGGTGGGTATAGTTGAATTTGAACAATTGGTTGAGCTCTTTGAGCTGGTCGCGATAAACGGGTTCCTCCAGGGTGTTAAACACCTTGGCATCGTACATCAGCATGAGTCGTTTGCCCGCCAGGCCCTGTGCAGCCAGCATGCGGGGCATCCACAAGCCCAGCAGGCATATAAGCCAGCAAATACATGCCTGCCGCCACCATCCACACCCGTTTTTTGCAATAACATTCATACTCACAGCTTTACAGGGGTTCTGTTTTGTGTTTAATTCCTCCTTTTGGTATCCGGCTGCTTGTGAATTTGCCACAAATCGTAGTAAATATTGTTTTCCAGCAGGGTTTCATTGGTTTTCATCTTCATGCGCTTGTACTGATGCATCACGCGGCTGTGTGTGCTGAGGTCATATACCCAGGTGTAAAAAAAGCTGGCCTCATTGGGCTGCACGGCCAGGTACACAAAAATAGGCCAGAATGGCGGCGCTGCCAGGGTGGGGATGGTCACCAGCAGCTTGGCAACATTGTAATTGGCGCGCAGCGAAAAAGCACCCATATTGGCAAAGTAAGGCGTTCCGTAGCGCTCAATGAGGGGCAGCACCTCGTCGTAGTTGCTGCAAATCATGTGCAGGTCTTCATGCCGGAGCAGCTCTTCGTGCCAGGCATAAAGGCGGGCGATGTCGTTGAAATGGGCGGCAGGATCCTTTTCGCGCAGGCTCCGGCTGTCGAGCAGGTAGAGCTGCAGCCCCAGCCTACGGGCCGAGCGCCGTATCAGGCGGTAAAACTGGGCTTGCTGCTGCTCCGAGGCGATGAATTGCAGGGGATTTTCGTGCTTCTTTCGCTGGTCGATGCGAAAATAGACCGGCCCGAATACCACCAGGGTATCTATACCCAGGCGGTAGCCCCTGCGCTCCAGCCTGCGGCGCTGGCGGTTGGCCATGCGCCTGCCGGCCAGGGTGTGCAGTTGCAGCTGCAGGGAATCTGCCACCCGCTTTTCCTCCACACACTGCTGATACATTTGCCTGAACAGCGTATCGGCCAGCAGCTGCTGCCACAGCTGCTGCTCCCAGCTTTCCTGCCCGGCATGGCTGCCTGGCGGAGGCCCTTTTTCCAGCAATTTGCCCGTGAGGTCCTTCACCATCAGGGCCAGCTGGGGGTTGGGCTGGCTTTGCTGGAGGTACACACAATAACTAAGGCCGATAGTGGCCATTTGCACGGCCGAAAGCCCATGCAAAAAGGCCTCCTGCTGCCACATTTTTTTCCCCGTGGTGGGGTAGGTCAAAAAATGGGCATACCCCCTGTCTGCCAGGCGGTAGCAAGCCATGCCATACAGCGCTTTGGCCACGGAGCTCCTCAGGTAGGACTCCGTGGCATACTGCGGCATGAGTAGCTGCACCTGGTACAGGGCATCGCCGTAGGCACGCTGTTCGAGATAGAGCTTGCACAACTCAAAGCGGGCCATTTCCCGGCAACTGAGAAAATGGCGCCTGGCAATGGTAAACTCCACGCCTTCAGGATTGAGCCCGTCCAGCATCCCGGCCAGCAGCTCGGAGCGGCTTTGCAGGCTGGGGTGGGCCGACACAGCAGGCGCAGCCGTGACCGGTGCGGCCGTTGGAGGACCCCCTGCCGCCTGCGGCGGCAGCTTGCGCTCCAGCTGGTCTGCCGCAGGCGAAGCCCCGGCGGATGCAGCCCCGTCCACTACCGGCTCCCCAAGCGAGGCATAAGTGGCCGCAGAAAAGTAGGGGTTCAGAAATGCGGGGCGGGAACTGCTCAGGCTGTCGTAGGGCATATTCGTCTTGCTGAGCATATCTATCACCTTGAGCGCTTCCCCTTTGGCATAGGGCGTTTCCAGGTACATCAGCAGGCCCTCCTGGTCGGCCTGCAACTCCTGCTCCCGGGAGTAGAGGCTCTTGGCCAGCAACTTCTCGTAGCGGGAAGCGTGGCGGTAGGCCCCCCGTTCATCTTCCACGTACTGGGCCACCACATAGCTGTCGATGGCATGCCCGCGCAGGTAGTGCACGATCTCATGACACAACACAAAAGCCAGCTGGGCCTCATTTTCCAGCCGGGCCAGCAACCCAATGTGTAAAAAAATGCTGCCGCCCTCTGTGGCAAAGGCATTGACCACGGGCGACTTTAGCACGTAAAAACGCAGCTTGCGCCTCAGCCGGGGCTGATCTTTGAGCACCTCATCGGCCACGCGATTGACGTACTTGCTCAGGGGGTCGTTGAACAATACTTTGCCGCTGAGCAACAGAGCATCTACATAGAAACTGCTTTCGAGATAAAACCGCGCCTGGGCCTGTTTTTCAAAACGGGCCGCAGATTCATCTATCTTTTTGAGCTGTTCTTCGTATTTGGCGGTAGAGGACAACAAAAACTCTTCGGGAATTTTTCCCGAACACTGAAGTGGATGGTAGTCGGCAAGCAATTGTGCCTGCACAAGAGCAGTCGTGAGCAAATAGCTACAGAATAATACGGCCAGGCTCCTCATCTTAGCGCCTAAAATAGCAAAATAACTTTAGTGCATAAAATGTATTTTCATAAAATAATACACACAGCTTTACAACTGGCTCGGGCAGCGATTTGAACCATTAGGGAAGGGAAGTGTGGATATATAGATTTTTCTGTGTATATTCCAGATGTGTAAATTCTTATACGCTTTCACGCTCTTAATCGTTATTTAAGATACGGCATATTCCTGCTCAGGCTGTGATCCAATATCGTTATCCGTCTGAATATGAAGTACCTGATACACATACTGGCTTTAACCCTTTCTCTTTCTGTTCTTCTTGTTCGTGCAGATGACCGGGTGATGTATGAGGGCATCCCATTTTACCGGTACCAAATTCCCACCTATACCTTCACCGAATTTACTCCCCAGCTGGTTTTGCGCATGGATTATGCGAAATTTGAAGTGAGTCAGGAGCAAATCGACCAGTGGTCACGGCTCTCTCAGCGCCACGTTCCCTACGAAATCGACCTCGTATTCACCCTTTATCCCAAAAATATCAAAGCCTGGCGCACCAACTTCGACGAGCTGCTGCGCAACCGCCTCTACACCCTGCTGGCTGCCGACTCCACCCTGCGCAACAAAAACATCCGCTGGAACATGATCCTGCAAACGGACTGCCAGACCGAGGAAGAAGCCAAAAGCTATTTCCACGGCTTTGTCATCAAGTATCGCCCCAAGAAGGTGCGCATCATAGACGAGGTAAAAACCCCCACAGACCTCAAAGCCCTGCTCACAGGCTATGCCCGCTCCAGGGACTCCACGGTCTTTAAGGTCATGGAGCGCCATCCCGAATGGCACGACCTGCTGGTGGTGATGGACTGGACGGGCAGCATGTACAAGTTTGGTGCTCAGCTCGTGCTCTGGCACAAGTACCGCACAAGCACCAACAACTCCAGCATCCGGCATTTTGTCTTTTTCAACGACGGCAACAAGCGCACCACCAACCAGAAGGTCATCGGTCGTACTGGCGGGGTGTACCGCGCCCGTACCACTGAGCTGGAGGAGATTGTGAAAATGATGCTCTTTGTGATGAAAAAGGGTAATGGAGGCGACTCGCCCGAGAATGACCTCGAAGCCCTGCTGGCCGGCATACAGTATCTCGAAGGCTACGATGAGGTGGTGCTCATAGCCGACAACAAAAGCGATGTGCGCGACATCGAGCTGCTCGATAAAGTGGACCGGCCGGTGCGCATCATCCTCTGCGACGTAAAAAACGGCATTCACCCCGACTACCTGCAGCTGGCCTTTAAAACCGGCGGCAGCATCCACACCCTGCACGACGACCTCTACCACGAGGATGAAGCCCTGCAGCAATATGGCGTAGCTACCCAGCAGGATTGAGATACGGGACGGAATGAAAGGGAGATGCCTTTAAGGAACGCCCATCAACCTTTTCTCCAACTGACCTTTATGCCCTATTTAGCTAATCATATTTGACCCCTTACACCTTGCTGTGCAGCTCTGCGGCTTTTTGCTGGAGCAGCTCCCAGGCTTGGAGCACATGCCTTTCTTCGAGGTACGTCTGGCCCATCACCCAGCGAATCACATAGTTGCCGTTGAGTTTGGTATGGGTAAAATAGGCCTGCCCTGAGTCGTTGAGGAGGTGGAGCAATTGCTCATTGAGGGCGTTTAGCTGCGCTATATCCTGCACCTCCGGCGGGTGGAAACGAAAGCAGAGCAGGTTGAGGGGCATGGGTGCCATGATTTCGAAATGGGGGTGGGCCTGAATGCGCTGCTGCTGGTTTCTGGCCCATTGCAGGTGGTTGCGCAGGCGCTGCTGCAGGCCTTGCAGGCCAAAGCTGCGGATGACAAACCACAGCTTAAGGGCGCGAAAGCGGCGCCCCAGGGCAATGCCCCAGTCGCGGTAGTTGTTCACCTGGGCATCGGCCTGGGTTTTGAGGTATTCGGGCAAAATTTCAAAGGTGCGTATGAGGAGCTCTTTGTCTTTGACAAAATAGACGCTGCAGTCGAAGTTGGTAAACATCCATTTGTGGGGGTTGAACACGAAGCTGTCGGCATGCTGCATACCGCGGCTCATCCAGCGCATTTCGGGCAGCAGTAGGGCGGTACCGGCATAGGCGGCATCCACGTGCAGCCAGAGGCCATACTGCCTGGCGATGGCGGCAATATCGGCCAGGGGATCGATGGCGGTAGAGCTGGTGGTGCCCAACGTGGCCACCACACAGCAGGGCCGAAGGCCCTGCGCCAGGTCGGCTTCTACGGCCTGCCGCAGGGCGGCAGGGTCCATGGCAAAGGCTTCATCAACCCCTACTTTGACGAGGTTTTCGGCTCCCAGGCCAGCTATTTTCACGGCCTTGTCGATGGAGGAATGCGTTTGGGTGGAGGCATATACCCGCAGGGGCGGGTCGGCCGTAAAACCCGAGGCATTGCTGCCAAAGTTCGTGGCCCGCTCGCGGGCCGTGAGCAGGGCAATGAGGGTAGCCGTAGAGGCGGTATCGTGTATGCAGCCCTCAAAATGTGCGGGCAGGTCCAGCATTTCCCTGAGCCAATGCATCATTTTTTCTTCCAGCTCAGCAGCTGCAGGGGAAGTTTCCCAAATCATACACTGTGCTCCCAGGGTGGCTGTGAGCATTTCGGCCAGCACAGAGGGATAACTGGCATTGGCGGGAAAGTAGGCAAAAAAACGGGGGCTTTGCCAATGGGTCATGCCGGGCAAAATGAGTTCGCGAAAGTCGCGAAAAATGGCGTCCATGGACTCAGCCGCTTCCGGGGCATGGCCCGGAAGCCGACGGTATATATCGCCTGGAGCTGCCTTTGATTTTACCGGCAGCTTTTCCACATTTTCCAGAAAATCGGCCATCCAGTCGATCATTTCATGGCCGTATTGACGAAAATCATTAAGCTTCATGCTAGGGGGCTTTTGTAGGGATAAAACAATCAGGGGCCTGTGTAGCCCTGCGCCAAAGGCTGGTAAATTTAGGAATGTTTTCAGACAAGTAAAGGGAGGCCGGTCAAAAGGTATAATCGCGCCCGGGCTGTACCACAGCACAGGGCCAGCCCAGCTCATATTCGATTTTTACGCGCAGGGCATGCGCCGCCTGGGGCTCACCGTGGTTGAGCAGCACCTGTTTGGGAGCTCGCTTAAATCGCCTCAGCCACTGCATGATCTCGCCCTGGTCGGCATGGCCCGAGAGGCTGCTGATCTTTCTCACCTCTGCTTTTACGGGGTGGTATTCGCCAAAAAACTTCAGCTCTGTGGCTCCTTCTTCCAGGGCCCGGCCCCTTGTGCCTGCCGCCTGATAGCCCACCAGCAAGACCGTGCTGCGTGGGTCGGCAAGGTGACGACTTAGATAATGCAGCACCCGCCCGCCGGTAATCATACCGCTGCCCGCCAGCACAATTTTGGGGCGGGGGTCGGCCACCACGGCTTTGGAAGTTTGTACATCTGTAATCAAATGCGCCACGGTGCTCATATCTGTCAGTTGCTCTGCCGACAGGCGGTGCCAGCCTTCGGCCTGCAAATACACATCTGTGGCATTGATGCCCATAGGGCTGTCGAGGAAAATGGGTAGCTCGGGCAGGCGGGCTTCCCGCCTGAGCTGGGCCAGCAAAAAGAGGAGTTCCTGGGCGCGCTCAACGGCAAAGGTGGGCACGATGAGGGTGCCATTTTTTTCATAACAGCCCCAAATGATCTCGTGCAGTTCTTCTTTGGCATCTACCTGGGGATGAAAGCGGTCACCATAGGTGGACTCCAGCACCAGCACATCGGCCCCCGGTGGGTGTGCCGGTGGGCGCAACAGCATGGGGCGGGCCCTGCCCAGGTCGCCTGAAAAAAGAATTTTTTTGTCTCCCGCCTTTACCTCCACCATCGCAGAGCCCAGTATATGGCCGGCATTCAGGAACTGAAACTTGAAGTACTCATTGATGATGACCCATTCGCGATACTGGTGGGGAGTAAAAAAGGGCATACTGTGGGTTACATCCGCGCGGGTGTACAAGGGCTTGGCCGGATGGTGTTTGGTATAGCCATAGCGGTTGGCGCGCTCGGCCTCTTCTTCCTGTATTTTGGCACTGTCGGTGAGGATAATCTGGCTGAGCGCTACCGTGGGTTCGGTACAGTGAATGGGGTTTCTGAAGCCTTTTTTCACCAGCAGGGGAATATAGCCACAGTGGTCGAGGTGAGCATGGGTGAGCAGCAAGCTTTCTATACTGACCGGATCCAGGGGAAAGTCCTCCCAGTTGAGCAAGCGTAGTTCTTTGAGGCCCTGAAAGAGGCCACAGTCGATGAGTATGCGCCTGCCGGCCTGCTGCAGTAGGGTTTTGGAACCCGTAACGGTGCCCGCAGCACCTAAAAATTTCAGACTGGTTTTCATTCTGTCAAATGATCAGACGCACCCCTCCCAGCTCTTCAATCCGGTAGGGGAAGTGGTCGCCGGGCGAGCCAATAAACATAAAATTGATGGGAATCCCCCATTTCTGGGATAGCTCACGTATGAGTTCCGGCCCAAACGTACCCTCAATTTCCACAAATTCAATCTTGATATCAGGATATTCCCGGTCAAGCACTTCAATGTCGGCCTTTAGGCGTTCAGGAATTTTCTCTCCTTCTTCAAGTACCGAAACAATTTTCAATTTTTTGGTGTGCTCGTTGCGCTGGATGTACAGCATCACTTTGTTGAGGGTGGCCACGTCGTCGTGATTAGTAAAAAATACAAATTCCTGAGAATTAATTTCATTGATGAGCTTGAGGATGCGGCGGTTGGTTTTTTTGACAAATTGCTGGATGGGTTCAAACATGTACTTGATTACCTCCAGCAGGCCCCAGAGCAATTTGGTGCGGTTGAGCATAATGGCCACGATGAGAAAAGCAGGAATAAAATATTCGAGAAATACCATCAGGTACTCTGGGTTCATGATGGCATTGCCCACAATGGCGAGCCCCACGGCCGAAATGGCCAGCAAGATGGCAATGGGACCGGCCCGTTCAGGCCTGGGCAATTTCCTGCGCCTGATTTTGAGTAAAATATTGCCAAACCCAAATAAGCCCATCACCATGAGAAAAGAAATGGTATAAACACCCGCCAGGGCGCCCAGTTCACCCTGGGTGATCAGCAAAATAGATACGCACAACAGAAAAAACATGATGCTGATTCTGTAGGCAGCGCCCCGGCTGTTTTTCTTCAGCAAAAAGTTGGGCAGGATGCGGTCCAGGGTCATGCGTTCCAGCAAACCGCCTACCCCTACAAAGGCGGTGAGCACCGCCCCACTCAGGACCAGAGCCGCATCGATGGAAATGAGGGTAGAAAGCCATACTCCCCCAGCCTCCTTGCCCATAAAGGCCAGCAGTGCTTCCTGGTGGCCAGCTACCTGCCCCACGGGAATAATAGATAGGGCGAGAAAAGCCATCAGGGGATTAAAAATACTGACGACTATCCACATATTTCTCAGCGTTTTGGGAAAAACGCCCTGGGCCTGCTCTTCCACAAAGTTGGCCGAACTTTCAAAGCCCGAGATGCCCAGCATGGCAGCGGCAAAGCCAAAAAATATGGCATTCCTCACTCCTCCTTCTACCGGCAGGCTGTAATTTTGCATCAATACATCCAGGCCGTGGGTCAGCAGGAAATACCCACATACCACTGCCAGCAGGGTAAGCGAAAACAGGTGGAAAAGGAAAATGCCAATGGCCACTTTGGCCGATTCGCCTATGCCCAGGATGGTGAGGCCCAGGAATACTGCCAGCAGGACAATGGTAGCCGGAATGACGGGCAACTGATGCCACATGCTGTGTACATAGTGCATGGCCTCACTGGCAGAAATGACGGCAGTGGCCATGTACGAAAGCAAAGTGAGGGTAGCGGCCAGCGAAGCCGTTGACTTGCTGGTGGTATTGAGCAGGGCATTGTAGGCTCCCCCGTTCAGGGGGAGGGCACCTACTACCTCGCCATATATTTTCCGAAATAAAAACAAAACGCCTGCCACCATCAACAAGGCCAGCCAGGCATATTGCCCGGAATGAATAATGGCCAGAGCCGACACATACAGACAGGAAGAGCTGATGTCGTTGCCGCAAATGGCCGTGGCTTCCAGCTCATTAAGCTTTTTTATGACGGTTTTCATGTCCTTTGCTTACCTTCTGCTGCTTTTGTTTTAAGCAGCTTATTCAAGTGTAAATTCCAGACTTACGCTGGCCGCAAAGGTATAGGTTGTAGCTAAAAAAGCAAATGATGCAGCAAATCTGTTTGAACCCAACGACCACCCATGCCCCCTTAGCGGCTCATGTTCCTTCCTTGCGGGTCATCATCTATGGCCTGGCCCACTATCTGCCGAAACTGCCAGCCGGTGGGGTCGCCCCAGGTGAAAAAACTTTGCTTCAGGATAATACCGATGACCTGCTCCTCCGGGTCGGCAAAATACTGAGTGTTGAAGTAGCCGCCCCAGTCGAAGGTGCCTTCGCTGCCGATACCGGCCTTTGCCACGCCATTGGCATTTACTACCCCAAAGGCCAGGCCGTAGTATTTGCCCGCATCCCCCCAAAAATCGCCGATCTGATTGGCCATGATGGCTTTGATGGTGGTGGGGCTGAGAATCTGTACCCCATTGAGTTCCCCTCCGTTGAGGTACATTTGCAGAAAGGTGGCATAGTCTGTTGCCGTAGAAACCAGGCCGGCTCCGCCTGAGCAGAAGGAGGGTGGGCAGGTCAGCGGATAGTCGGGGTCATATCCGGTAGGTTGGTGGAGCACCCAGGTGCTATCCCTGGGTTCCTGTACCTTCACCAGGCGGTCAGCTTTTTCTTTTGGAAGGTGAAAATAGGTGTCTTCCATGCCCAGGGGACCAAACAAGCGTTGCTGCAGAAAGGCTTCAAAGGGTTTGCCGGTAATGATTTCCACCAAATACACCAGCACATCCAGGCCCATGCCATACTGGTATTTCTCCCCCGGCTGGAAGTGCAGGGGCAGGCTGGCCAGTTGTTTGATGTTATCGGCTGTGCTCCATTCCCTTTGGGGGGCAAATTCCTCTATGCCCGCCCGGTCAAACAATATTTGCATGCCTTCGTGGGGGTCTATGGCGCCATACCCTATGCCGGAAGTGTGGGTGAGCAGGTGACGAATGGTAATTTCGCGCTCGGCCGGGACGGTGGTATAGGTGGTATCGCTGTAGCGGAAGCTTTTCAGCACCTTGGGGTTTTTAAATTCGGGGATCCATTTGGAAATGGGGTCGTCCAGTCGGAAGTGCCCTTCTTCCCACAGCATCATCACAGCGGTGGCCGTAATGGCTTTGGTCTGGGAAGCAATGCGAAAGATGTCGTCTTTTCGGAGGGCCCTGCCAGTAAGGGGGTCGGCTGTGCCAAAGGCTTTGTGATATACAATTTTGCCATTGCGGGCCACCAGGGCCACTGCACCCGGAATCTTATGGGCTGCGATGGCTTCCTTACACATGCGGTCGATATGTGCCAGGCGGCTGGAGGACATGCCCACGCGCTCAGGCGGCGCAGCCGCCAGAGGGGGCGACTGCCCGGGGTTCACCACGGCCTGCTCCACCAACTGCCGGAACTGCCAGCCCGTCTGGTCTTTCCAGGCGCCGCGGGTTTGCTTCAATATCACCCCAATGAGTTCCTCTTCGGGGTCGGCAAAGTACTGGGTGTTGAAGGCACCGCCCCAGCTGAAGGTTCCTTCGCTGCCCATCCCTCCCTTGCCTTCGCCTTTATCCGTAACCACACCAAAAGCCAGCCCATAGTGGCTGTCACCCTTCCCCCACAGCTCCCCTATCTGGTTGGCCATCATGCTTTGGATGGTGGTGCGGCTCAAAATGCGGGTGCCATTGAGTTCGCCTCCATTGAGGTACATCTGCAAAAAGGTGGCATAGTCCCGGGCAGTACTGGACAAGCCGCCCCCTCCCGAAAAGAGGGTTCGTACTCCGTTGAGGGGATAGTCGGGGTCGTAAGGGCCCTCGCGCTGGCTCACTTTCCAGCCATCGGCGGAGGGTTCCTGCAGGGCCACCAGGCGTTTGGCTTTTTTGGGAGGTAAATAAAAATAGGTGTCCTGCATGTCCAGAGGCTCAAAAAGCCGGGTGTGCAGAAAGCGGTCGAAGGGCATGCCGGAAATGATTTCCACAAAATAAGCCAGCACGTCCAGGCCCATGCTGTACTGGTATTTTTCGCCCGGATGAAAATGCAGGGGCAGGCTGGCCAGTTTTTTGATGTTTTCGGCTGTGGTGAGGGGGTCCACAGAGGCAATTTCGCGTATGCCCGCCTTCTGGTAAAGCAGCTGAAAGCCCTCGTCGGGGTCGATCAGGCCATAGCCTATGCCGGAGGTGTGGGTGAGCAAATGGCGGATGGTAATTTCGCCTTTGGCTGGCACGGCGGTAAAGGAGGTATCGCGGTAGTGAAACTTGGTGAGCACCTGAGGGTTTTTAAATTCGGGAATCCATTTGGAAATGGGATCATCCAGCCGGAAACGGCCTTCTTCCCACAGCATCATCACAGCGGTGGCCGTAATGGCTTTGGTCTGGGAAGCAATGCGAAAGATGTCGTCCTCTCTGAGGGCGGGATGCTGGCTGCGGCCCGACTCCCCAAAGGCTTTGTGGTACACAATTTTGCCCCTTCGGGCCACCAGGGCCACGATGCCGGGCACATCTTGCCTGGCCACAGCCTGCTCGCAAATGGCATCTATGCGGGCGAGGCGCTCAGCCGACATGCCCACACTTTCGGGCGGCGCAGCCGCCAGGGGGGCCGACTGCTGAAGGGAAGGCGTTTGGGCAAAAACAAAAAGGGGAAGCAGGATGATCAGCAGGATGGACAGTTTTCTCATGATGAGGAAAGGTTGGAGTTAGACAAAAAGGTGATATGCAGGGGCATGGGTAAAGGTAAACACTATATCAGGCAGCAGGGCTTGCGGGCAATCGTTTTAACATGTCGGAAGGGGTAGGAGGAATACTGGATTTTGGGACCGGGGGCGAGTTGCTGAACTGAAAAGGAGGGATAAAAACCGAAGAAGCTCCCACAGGGAGCCTCCTTACATAAAAACACCTATTAACCCAAAAAACTATTCTTTGTTGCGATTCTTTTCTAATTTAACCCCAGTTAGGTACGTCAATTTAAGTGTTGAACATACACAAAGCGCGGCAAAAGCGCAAGTACTGAGCTGCAATATATTAAACTTTCTTGATATGAAATCGTTTGCTGACAAGTTTGCTGTAATTACGGGCGCAGCTTCGGGCATAGGGCGGGCGCTGGCCGTGGCCCTGGCAGCCGAAGGCTGCCACCTGGCCCTGGCCGACCTCAACGAGCAGGGCCTCAAAGAGACGCAGGCCCTGCTGCCTGCAGGGGTGCGTAGCAGCCTCTACCCATTGGATGTGGCTGACCGCCAGGCAGTTTATGCCTTTGCCGATGCAGTACTTCAGGCGCACGGCCCTATCGACATTGTGATCAACAATGCCGGGGTGGCCATTGCCAACCAAACAGTAGCAGAGCTCAGCTACGAAGATTTTGAGTGGCTGATGGGCATCAATTTCTGGGGCATGGTCTATGGCAGCAAAGCGTTTTTGCCCTATCTGCTCCAACGCGATGCCGCCTGGCTGGTGAATATTTCCAGTCTCTTTGGCCTCATCGGCTTCCCCACCCAATCGGCTTACAATGCCAGCAAGTTTGCCATACGGGGCTTTACCGAAGCCCTGCGGCAGGAGCTGCACGGCAGCCCGCTACGGGTGAGCTGTGTACACCCCGGCGGCATTGATACAGCCATTGTGGCCAATTCGAGAGGGTTTACCGACGAAACAGCCCGGAAAGAAGGCATGCGAGAGTTTAAAAAAATGGCTAAAACTTCGCCCGAAAAAGCGGCTGCCATCATCCTTCGCGGCATGAAAAAAGGGAAGGCCCGCATACTGGTGGGAGCCGACGCCCGTCTGCTGGACCGCATTCAGCGGCTGTTCCCCTCCGGCTACCCCAGGTTTTTGCGCAAAATGGGCGGTACCGACAAGTTTCTGGAGCTCCAGGCCAAAGTCCGGCAGGCGGCTACTCCAGCGCCTTAATTTCCCTGTAAATCTGCTGCATTTCCGGTGAAAGACTTTCATACACCGCATTGCCGGCCTTCTGCCTGAAGGCTTGCTGATCCACTTCGATAAACTGCATGCCTTTTTGCTGCAGCAAGGTCTTGAGCTCATTCTGCACCTTCAGAAACAGGCGGTGTTCATATTCCTGCATGGCTTCGGCTGCCTGCAAAAATATCCCTTTGAGTTCCTCAGGCAAAGCCTGAAACTGTTTTTCTCCCACCACCACCATGCCCCAACTGATGACGTGCTCGGTGAGGTTGAGGTATTGCTGCACCTCGTAAAAACTGGCACTGGCAATCATGGCGTAGGGGTTTTCCTGGGCTTGTATGGTGCCCTGCTGCAGGGAGGTAAACACTTCGCTGAAAGCCATAGGGGTGGGTTTGGCGCCCATGGCCTCCCAGGCAGCTACGTAGGAGGGCACGTTGGGCACACGCAACAACAGCCCTTTTAGGTCGTCGGGATGACGTATGGGCCGGTTGGAGGTGAGGTTGCGCGCCCCCCGCTCAAAAATGGCGATGACGCGCAGGCCGGTCTCCCGCAGTATGGTCTCCTTCATGCGGCGGCCGATGTCGCCTTCAGCTACCTTGCGCAGGTGCTCAGAGTCTTTAATGAGAAAAGGCATATCGCTGAAACTGGCTATCTCACACCAGTTTTGCAGGGTCCCCCCGGTAATGGTGATATCGGCTATGCCGGCCTTGATGCTGCGCAGCAGCTCCTGCTCTTTGCCCAACTGCTCAGCCGGATATACCTCCAGCCTGATGCGCCCCTGCGACAGGGAGTCCAGCAGGTGACCAAAATAGAGAAAGGCCTGATGCCAGGTGTGGTCTTCATTGGCCACATGCCCCGCCCGGAAGCGATACACCTGCCGGGCAGGCTCCTGGCAGCCCAGCAGCAGGCAGCCGGCCATACACCATAGCCAGGTCTTTGGCAGGCGCAGCAGGAGAAATACACGGGAAAAAATATTCATAGAAATATTGACCAACATACTTCAGGGTTTTCGGCCATGCAACACAGCCATTTTTTCAGCAAACTGCCTGCCCAGGTCCAGGTAGCCCGCACTGTCGTAATGCCATTTATCGGAATAGCCATACTGGTCGGTGCTGGTGACCAGGGCTGCAGCTTCATCTTTGGCCACAAAGGCCGCCTGGGCTTGGCGTACCACCTGGCCGTAGTTCCACACCTTGCCGTCGGCATCCTGGCCCGAATCGGAAATACGGCCGATAACCACGGGCAGATCGTCGGTGAGCAGGGCCGCCCGCATCAGATCCATCAGCCGCTTGAGCTGGGCTTCGTATTTCTGGGCAATGTGCAGCTGGTGAGCGTCACTTTCGCCCTGCATCCACAAAATGCCCGCCGGCAGCAGTTCGTCGGGCTGGCCGTCACCGTCAATGTCGCGCACACGCAGGGCATGGCGCAGGGTAGCCAGAAAATGGTCGTACTGATTCACGGCATTTTGGTCGCGGTAGTCGGGGTCCCAGCATCCAAATTGGGCGGCAGCCGCTATGTCGATGGAGGTGCCGCCGCGCGAATATTTGATGAGGGCAATGGACTGCTCCGGCTCCAGCTCGGCCATGCGTTGGGCAAAGCTCAGCTCCAACCCGAAGCGGCTGGAGTAGGTATTGGTTTTGCCGTCGGACTGAAAACCCACGCCATGGCCCGGCTGCAGCGCTCGCCAAATGCCCCTGCCGTCGGGTTCGGCCCCGTCGGGGGCCGTGTTGCCGTGAAAAATCATCACATTGGGCATGGGGCCCTGCAAGGCGGCAGGCAGATCGCGATTATAACCATAGCCGTCCATGTTGGATTGGCCCGCCAGCACGTACAGCTTGTAGGTTTTGGCCCCCAGCATCAGGGGCACACACAGGCAGAGTGCCGTAAGCATACAAGAGAAATAAAGCCGCAGAGAGGAATTCATGTGAGTATAATTGATCTTGTGAGTATTAAGAGACTTAGCCTATTCCATCAAAGGAAGATTTTACTGCACCGCCAGAGTACAATCGAGGAAGATAGGGAAAAATCCCGCTTTGGGCAGCCTGGCAGCTGCCTCAGTCCACCTCCTCTATGCGCAGCAGGCGGCGCTCCCGCAAGGACTTGAGGGCAGCCAGGGCGATGCGGGTAGCCTGCAGGGCATCGTTAGCATTCACCGGTACGGGTTGATCGTTTAGCAATGCTTCCACAAAGGCCAGCATTTCGCGGTAATAGGACTCGGCATAGCGCTGCACAAAAAAATGCAGGGCCTGGGGGCCGTGGCTGCCGTTTTGGTCAAAATGGCTTACGTGATGCGGGTAATGGTTGGCGTTGGTGGCCATGCCGCCCGAGCCAAACACTTCCAGGCGCTGGTCGTAGCCATAAACTGCCTTGCGGCTGTTGTCGATGGCAGCCAGGGTACCGTCTTTGAATTTCAACTGGATAATGGCGGTATCTATGTCACCGGCCAGCCCGATTTCTTCATCTACCCGCACCATGCCCTGGGCAAAGACCTCCTCCACTTCACTACCCAGCATGAAACGCGCCATATCAAAGTCGTGTATGCTCATGTCCATGAACAGGCCGCCCGAAGTGTGGATATAGCTCAGGGGCGGAGGCGCCGGGTCGCGACTGGTGATCTTCAGCAAATGGGGCTCGCCTATAGCCCCCCGCTTTACCTGCTCGCGCAGGGCTATGAAGTCGGCATCAAAACGGCGGTTGAAGCCCACCTGTAGCTTCACGCCCTCCTGCTTCACTTTTTGGGCTATCCACCGTATGCGCTCCAGGGTCATGTCCAGGGGTTTTTCGCAAAAAATGTGCTTGCCCGCTTCGGCTGCCAGCCCTATATAAGCCTGGTGGGTGGGCGTGGGAGAGCAGATCACCACCGCATCGGTCTGCTCACGCGCCAGCATGTGCTCAAAATCGGTATAAAAAGCACCTACACCCATGCTTGCCGCCACCGCCCTGGTGGCGGGGTTGGGGTCTGAAACGGCTACCACTTCTGCCTGCGGCAAACGTACCAGCAGGTTGCGCAGGTGTACCTTGCCTATGCGTCCAAGGCCGGTAAGGGCCAGCCTCACTTTTTGTGCACTCATACGGTTGGGGTTTGAGGGGTTGTATCAAACTGTTAAGTGCCAAAAGTAGGAGTTAGCTGGCATTTTATTCAAATTTTTCCCGCGAAAAGGGTTGGATAGGATACTGTTTCCCTACTTCTCTTCCAGGTAGCGCTGCACTTCCTCCACCGCTATGCCAAAAAAACCGGCAATCTGCGCAGCGGAAATACCTGCCTTGTGCATATTGAGGATGGCCGTACGCTTCTCAGCTTCAGCTTTGGCTTTTTCTGCTGCCGCTCTGACCTCCGCCTCAGCTTTAGCTCTGGCTTCGGCCTCAGCTTTGGCCTTTTCCGCTTCCGCTTTGGCCCTGGCTTCGGCTTCCGCTTTGGCCTTTTCTGCTTCAGCTTTGGCCCTGGCTTCCGCTTCGGCTTTGGCCTTTTCCGCCTTAGCCTCGGCTTTGGCTATGGCCCGCTTTGCGGCCCGGGTTTTGGCTACGAGCTGCCTGCGGACCTCCTCCAACTTTTCCCTGGCCAGCTCTTCGGCCTGCTTTACACCCAGTTGGTAGAGGTAGTCTTCTTCTATGTTGATATGGATGGGCATCTTATTGGATATT
>RFHT01000157.1 GCA_003696835.1 Bacteroidota bacterium | reverse complement strand
TGACTGATTGTACTGATTTCCACTGATTGTTTGGGGAGGTAAATAAGTATCTGGATTCGTGAAATTCGTGGCAAAAAATCGGCGCATATAACTGGCGGATTGTTTAAGGGAACAATCAGTGGTTTTATGGCCTGTGCTTCGCAGCCTCAGTCTGACTGCACATCCGGCTGCAAGTGCACGTACAGCTGAAAATGAATCAGCAGTTCATCCTTTACCCTGATGAGCCCCATCATGGGGCTGGGGGGGCTGAGGCCAAATGAAGACATGCGCAGCGGCAGTTCTCCCTCCAGCAGGTATTGGGAGGGCGCCATTTCTTTTCCGCAAATGAGCACCTCCACCAGGCTGCACTGCCCGGCTATTTGCAGATTGAGCCTGCCCAGATACTGGGCCGGGCCACCGGATGGCTGCGCCTCCGCCTGCTTCACCTCCAGCAGGTCGATGTGAATAAAAGGGAAGTGATCGGCCCGCAGGGTGTGGTACATGTCCTGGTTCATCCTGCTGTTACCACAGTCGAGCTGGCTTACCCTAAAGGAAAAGCGGGCATTGGCGAAGCGCAGCGCCTGGGCTTCGCGTTCGGCTATGAGCAGCCTGCCCCTGCGGGCGGGCTGCAGCAGTTGGCAGCTAAAGCCGTTTAGGTTGGTACGCCCACTGATAAACACCTGGCTGTTTTCATGCACCTGGTACTGCCATTGGTGATGCGTGGGAAACACCCAGCCCGCCAGCAGGCACAGGGCCGGCAGGAGCAGCAAACAGGCAACTTTCCGTCTTTGCGCATATATCCGCATGGTTCCGGTTTTGATTGCAATTAAAGAAACAAAAAAACTCGCAGGCACCATAGCCTGCGAGCTTACTACCACTACAATTGTTGATCTAACTTAATCAAACTCACGTTGGCTATCCTTCAAAACTCCTCATTCATCTCAATTTACTGCATTCAGACTAAAACCCTACTACCGCCTCCAGCATCAAGCCCTTGAAAACGCCCCCATTGCGGTAGTCTGTGTCGGGGAAGTCGCGGTACTGCTGGTTTACGTATTCGCCTTTGAGCAGAATGTTGGGCGTGAGGAACCAGCCCATGCCGAGCTGTATGCGGTCAATGCTCACTTCATTGCCCGGAGCGGAGAGGTCTCCACTCACTTTGTTGTAGCGGCCACCCAGGTAGAGGTTTTCGTTTTGGAAGAAGCGGTAGATCACTTCTACGGCCAGCTGGTTCCATGCGCGCAGCTCATCCCAGTCGCCACTTTCCTTTTTGGCCACCTCAGCAGCACTGCCCCCCACGGCATACTCATAGGTACCAAAGAGCTCCAGACCGCCTACTTTCACAAAGGGGTTGACCATCACGGCCGTTACCTTGCTTCTGAAGCCGGGGTTGAAGCGGCCGGTGGTGAAGTCGGAGCTTTCGCTGGCGGCCCGTATGGCCCCTGTACGCCAGTCCCGCACCAGCGCAGGCTGCAGAGCCATGTAGTAGCGGGAGCCTCCGCGGTCGCCTCCATAGAGGGTGTTGTTGGCCGATTTCTCGGTGGTGTAAATCGAGCCGGTGAGGCGCAGACGGAGCCCGTCATTTACCTGCTTGTCGTAGCCCAGCTTGGCATACACTGCGGGTGCGCGGCTGTCGGGATTGGTAATGGCTCCCTTAATTTCTCCTCCACTTACCCCGATCATGGCCAGGGCACCTGCATGGCGGAAGTAAATTTCACCGCCAATTTCGGTATTAAATGCATCCATGATGTAGTTGCCTACAAAGGGGTTGTACAGGG
The DNA here is from genome assembly GCA_003696835.1 of Bacteroidota bacterium. GTDB lineage: Bacteria > Bacteroidota > Bacteroidia > J057 > J057 > J057. The sequence goes on along the minus strand of RFHT01000157.1, from coordinate 5,432 downwards.
CGTTGCCGTTATCCGTTCTGCGAAAGTGCGCATCGCCGTAGTTGATCTCCATGTGCCCCACTTTGATGGTAACATACTGCATGAGCTTGTCCAGGGCCTGGCTGTTGAACATGGGCAACTTGTCCACCTGCAGGTAGCCGCCTTTTACCCAGGCTTCGGGGTGGTGGCGGGAGGCCAGGTAGGTCACCAGGTTCAGCCGTATGCCGTCGGCCAGTTGTACGTCCAGGTTGAGGTTGGCCGTGGCCAGGTTAAAACCGTTGCCAATTTCAATCAGTTGATTGAGATTCACTTCATTTTCCCCCATCTCCACCAGCCGGGGCGTGGCTGTGTTCTCGTGGGTGAGCGCCTGAAACTGCTGGGTGAAGTTGCCGCCTACCCGTACCTTCAGGCCTTCAAAGGGTTTGTCCATTTCTTTGGGCGCTTCGAATACATGCACGCCCCGCTGGTCGTAGGCACGGAAGTTCGCAATGGAAAGATCGTCCTTTATCCAGCTTTTCTTTTCGGCCTTTGATGCTTGATCAGTTGGATTTGCTTGCTGTGCCATACCCAGGCCAAAGGTCAGTACCAGCACAATGCTTGCAATAAACAGTCGTTTCATATCTTGGTTTTTTAAGGTGTTGTGGAAAAATCAGATGGCTTCATTTCTATGGTAAAGGTGATGGTCACCTTTTCGCCTGTTTTGATGGCTCCCATCATGGCGGTGGGAGGTTCTACCTGGTAGTCCAGCATGTTGAGTTCGTATTGGCCCCACATCTTCAGGCGCCCGTCCTTACTGGCAGCGGCCTGCACGCTCAGGGGTATTTCGCGACTTACGCCTGCTATGCTCAGCTTGCCCCGCGCCTGTATTTCCCAGCTCGTTCCCCGGCGCTGTATGCCTTCAATCCGCTTCAGCTCATACCGGATCAGGGGGTGGGCTTCAGCCTTCAACGCCTTGTAGGTATTGCGGTCCATTTGGGTTTTGCCACTTTTGATGGACTCAACCACAAAGTCTATCCGCAAGCTTTTGATGGCTGTTAGTTCGTTGCCCTCCAGCTGTATCAGGGCTTGCCCCTTGACCTGCTCCACCACCGACTCCCAGTCGTGCAGGGTAGAGGTGCCCGCTATGGTCACCTCAGCCGAGCTCAGGGCATAAGTCCGCTGGGCGTAAAGGGCCGTGGCTCCCAGGCTCAACATCATGACTATCAATAGGGTTATTCGTCTCATGGTGTTTGTTTTGGTACAAATCTGGGGGGAATTTGCACGAAAACCAGAGACTTGCGGCAGGATGAAAGGTGATTATTTCAGTATAATCCGAGTGACTTTCGTCATATTTTGTTAGAGAAAAAAGCTTAGCAGGCAGGCAGTGTTGGCAGGGGAAGGTTCAGACGGGCCAGCAGGGTGGAGCAATTTTCCAGCAGCTTTTCCTCCACTGCTACGCCCATGCCGTACCCCTGGCTTTGGGGCAAGTGCATGGTACAGTCGTTGGCCAGGGTCCAGGCTTGGGGGCACAGGTCGTGGGTGAGCAGCAAGCTGCCCAACCCGCCTTCGTGTACGTGTACATTGGGCGCCATAGCAGAAAAGAGCATGCCTGCAGCTGTAAGCAAGCTGCTTTCGCCATAGTGTGCGCCCAGTTGGCAACCCACCCCATTGGCCACGGCCAGCTTGTAGATCCTCAGGCTGTTAAACACCCCACCCAGCTTGGAAATTTTGAGATTGAAGCGGTTGCACAGCCGGTTTTCTATCAGGTAGCGGGCATGCCGGTAGGAAATAAGCGACTCGTCGGCCATGATGTGGGCCTGTGCGCCGAATTCATCCGTGATCAGCCCCATGCATTCCTCCATACCGGCGGGAAAGATTTGTTCAAAGCTGTGTACGCCCGCTTCGAGCAGGGCCGGGATGAAGGCCTGCGCCTGAGCAAAGGTCCAACTGCAGTTGGCATCAATGCGAATGTTTACCGGCCAGGGATAAAAGCGGCGTATGCGGCGGATATTTTCCAGGGAAGTGGACAGCTGCTGGTCCACTTTCAGCTTGATTTCGCGGGGATGCAAAAAGTGAAAGCGCCTGAGCAGAGCAGTCAGGGCAGGGGGCGGCAGCAGCGGCAGCACCAGGCTGTACTCCAGCTTCTGCTTGTGGCCATTGCCCAGCAATTCGAATACATTCACGCCCTTTTCTTTGCCCCAGGCATCCAGCAGGGCCTGCTCCAGGGCACAGATGGTAGAAGGCCCCAGCTTGCCGGGCAGTTCCCCGCACACCCATTGGCGGATGGCGTCCAGGTCTTCAAAGGTCCGGCCAGAGGCCATACGGGCCAGCTGGTGCACATCCCGGCTCACGCTTTCATGGTCTTCGCCTGTTACGTACAGGCGCGGGCAGCATTCGCCATAGCCCTTTACGCCCTCTGCGCTGCTGCATTCCAGCACGAGGGAATGGGATTGTTGTGTGGTATTACTGGCCTGAGAAAAGGCCACCCGCAGGGGAATTTGAACGTGGCGGAGACTAAATTGTGTGATATTCATGCTTGAACAAATAAAGGCATTCCACTAATGGCTAACCCATAGCTACCTGTGGCAGAGGTGCAGATGGTTTCCTTTTTCGAGAAAATCCCCCAAACAGGCGCTGCATCAGCAGCCAGAAATTGGACCAGTTGACTGGCCCCAGGGCCAGCAGTCCGTGGCCCTGCACGTGCAGGGGGTTTTGTTGCAGGTAAAAGCGCACATCGGCGTCCTGCTTGTCTTTTTGGCGCACTTCGGTGGTAAAATCGTTGACGTATTTTACCGCTTTTTTTACCGTTCCGCTTTGGGGGCAGTAAGCAGCTCCGTAGTACATCTTCCCTATGTGGTCTTTCAGTCTTTTGATGGCTGGGGGCATTTCGGCCTTGCGGGAGGGGTAGCATTCGTCCAGGGTTTTGGCCACCACCAGGTAGGCCTTGTAGGTGAGGGCGTCGCACCAGAAGTAGGTTTTGGAGGTGAGTATTTGGGGCAAATACTTCAGGCAGAGTTTGGCACCCGTACGGGCGATCAGCGACTTGCCCCTGTGTATGCGCTCTATGACGGTCTGTCCAAAATACATGAGCAGGTGGCGCTTGCCTTCAAAGCGAAACTGGTTGATGCGCAGGCCGGTAAAGCCCACCAGTTGCCGGCCCTGGTAATAGAGGGCGTAGTAATTGTTTGAAGCGATGCGCTCCATAAAGGAGGCCTTGCTGTAGTGGTAGTACTTGCGGTAGATCTGCCACATTTCCTCCTTCATACATGCATCAAACTCATTGGGGCAAATGGTGATCTCAACAGAAGGAGCAAAAGAAAAAAGAAAGGTATGCATGATTGTGCTATTTGGAAAGCCCCGTACGGCGGGTGCTCAACCTACAATACCTACAGGCCTGCAAAGGTTACCCATGCTGGGGCGCACGGTTTGCATCATTCCCCCTTCTGCGCCTATCTTGCAGCCCAAAGCATGTTACAAATGGAACACATTCACCCCATATTTGACCGGATTTTGGGCAGGGAGGACAAGGAAAAACTGCTGGGCCAGCGGGGGCGGGTGCTCTGGCTTACGGGCCTTTCTGGTTCGGGCAAAAGCACCATTGCCGCGGCCCTGGAGCGCCGCCTGTACGAACAGGGCCTGCTCACTGCCCTGCTCGACGGCGACAACATCCGCTCGGGCATCAACAACAACCTGGGCTTTTCGCCCGCCGACCGCCAGGAAAACATCCGCCGCATAGCCGAGGTGGCCCGCCTCTTCCTGCAGTGTGGGCTCATCTGCATTTGTTCCTTTGTGAGTCCCACCCGCGCCATCCGCAACCAGGCCCGCCACCTCATAGGCGAGGATGATTTTCTCGAAGTATATGTAAACGCCCCCCTGGAGGTGTGCGAAGCCCGCGACGTAAAAGGCCTCTACAAAAAGGCCCGCGCAGGCGAAATCAAACAGTTTACCGGCATTGATGCCCCCTTTGAAGCTCCCGAAGCCCCCTTTCTCGAACTGAACACGGCACAAAACGATCTCCAGCACTGTGTGGACCTGCTCTACGGGCGCCTCATTGGGCTGGTAACTCCTGGCTGAAGCTGGCCTCCACTTTTTTTATCACTTGCTCATGCATCCCAAACCTCAAAGCCTCCTCATTGCCCCCGACAAATTCAAGGGATCCCTGCGGGCCAGCGAAGTGGCCCGGGCCATAGGCGAGGGCATATTGAGCGCACAGCCCAATATGCGCATCTGCTACCAGCCCATGGCCGACGGCGGCGATGGCTCCATCGAATTGCTACACGAGTGTTGGGGGCTGGAGGAGTACCAGCTGGAGGTGAGCGATCCCCTTTTCCGGCCCATTACGGCCAGCTACTACGGCAGCGGGGAGGCGGCCTTTATCGAAATGGCGCGGGCCTCCGGCCTGGCCCTGCTGGCCCCCCATGAACGCAATTGCCTCAAAACCACCAGCCTGGGCACCGGCCAGCTCATGCTGCATGCCTTCCGGCAGGGCTTCCGGCAACTCAACCTCTTTATAGGCGGCAGTGCCACCAACGATGCTGGCATGGGCATCGCCAGCGCCCTGGGTTACACCTTCCTCGATGCCCGCGGGCAACCCCTGCCTCCCACGGGCGAACAGCTCGGCCGCGTACACCACATACAGGCCAGCGAGCTGGCCCGCAGCCTGCAGCAGTGCAAAATACAGGTGGTGTGCGACGTGAACAACCCCTTCTACGGCCCGCAGGGAGCGGCTTACGTCTATGCTCCCCAAAAGGGCGCCGACCAGGCCGCCGTGGCCCTGCTGGATGCGGGGCTGCGACATCTGGACGCCATCTTCTGGCAGCAGGGCTATGGCAGGGTGCAGGCCCTGCCCGGCGCCGGCGCCGCCGGCGGCGTGGGCGGCGGCATGGCCGCCCTCTTTGGCGCTACCTTAAAGCCCGGTATAGACTTGTTTATCGAGCTCTTTGAGCTGGAGGAGAAAGTGCAGCAGGCCGATGCCGTCATCACAGGCGAGGGGCGCCTGGACGAGCAGTCCTTTCAGGGCAAGGTGGCAGGCGGCATACTGCGGCTGTGTCAGCAGCACCAAAAGCCCCTCTACCTCATTTGCGGCCAGCAGCAGCTCGGCCCCCGGCCCGGTGCCCCTCCCCTGCCCTTCCGCCTCAGCACCCTGCTGGACTTCGCCCCCTCGGCCGAAGCGGCCATGACCGATGCCGCCCGCTATCTGCGGCAGGCTGGCGCGGCCCTGGCCAGGAGTTGGGAGGAGGGATGAGCCGCGTTGGTTGGGTTTAGCCACGAAGCGCACACAGGGCACGAAGGAAGGCACGAAGCCAGCTGGGGTAAAGTTTATTGGAGAGAACAATCTGTCCCGATTTATCGGGATGAAAACCGTCAACCATCAATGCTTCCCATTTACGCCCCTGAAAAAAAATGAAAATGACACATCTATGTGTCTTGAAAATTCAACTATGCTCCTTAGCTTTATCTTTAGAACGTTCTGC
>RFHT01000156.1 GCA_003696835.1 Bacteroidota bacterium | reverse complement strand
GGGATAAGGAGGGGCCGGGGGGTGGTTGACAAAAACAAAGTTTCATGTATGCATGCTCAATGAAGGCACTATTGGGGTATTCCCCCTTTTTTGCAGCAGTATATGCTGAATAGATACGAGCGTTACTTAAATTACGCCCGCATACGTTCCCGGCAAAGGCCCCGGCCAGACAAAGGTGTGCCCTTTTTGTGGGAGACTCCTCCCAAATGGTGAATCTTTCTCCTATATTTGTTTTCTTAGCTATCGATAAACTCAAAGCTTAACTCCATGAAAAATACCCTCCTGCTTTGTGGCTGCCTGCTGCTTGCCACAGCAGCCCTCGCCCAAAGGGCAACTGACAGCCTCTGGACCCCCCAAGATGTGATCAATCAGGAACGGGTGTACGACATCCAGCTCAGCTCCGACGGCCAAATGGCTGCATGGGTAAAATATCGCCCCTCTAAGGAGAAGGACCGCTTTGTGAACGACCTCTGGCTCACCCGCCTGGATATACCCCAGGGGGAAGGCTTTCTGCAAGTACAACTCACCCGCTCCGACGACTCGGACAGTAACCCGGTATTTTCCGCCGACGGCAAAACCCTCTATTTTCTCTCCTCCAGAAACAGCAAGGCCATCTGGGCCCTGAGCTTATACGGGGGGGAGCCGTATGTGGTGGATTCATTTAAAACGAACATTTCCGGTCTCCAACGACTGGACGAAAACCGCCTCACCTTCGTGGCAGAAGAGGGTGAAAGCCTGTATGAGCAAAAACTGAAGAAAGCCAAAGACAATGTGCAGGTGATAGAGGATACGGTGCACTTCAAAGCCAGGCGGGTGTTTGTATATGACCTCAAGGAAAAAAGGCGAACCCGCATCAGCAGTGGGCGCTTCCCGGTGAGCGAATACGCCTTGTCCAAAAACGGCAAATGGATGGTAACCCAGCACATCGGTTCTCCCCACTACGGGGCTGACGGCAAGCCAGCCCCCACTTACTACCTCTGGGACCTGGAGACCGGCAGCATGCGCCAGATTCTGACCGAAGGGCTTCAGACACCCCGCAATTTTGCCTTTGCAGCCGACAACAGCGGCTTTTATTTCCAATACAGCTTGTCTTCCGATCCCGAATGGCAGGGAGCGGGCATCGAACTGCTCAAGTTTTACGACCTGGCCACCCACCAGGTGGTAGAGGTGGACCTCAACTGGGAAATGGGCATAGGCGGGGGCTACTCCGTATTTGGCCGGGACGTGCTGGTTTCCCTGGCCAATAAAACCACTAACCGCCTGGTGTGGATGGCCAAAAACGGCCTCGAATGGACAGCCAAACCCCTGCTTGCGGGTCCCATGGACGAGCACATTCGCCTGGCTGCCATCAGCGACGACCTGCAGCAGGCAGCTTTTATTTACTCTACGGCCTCGCTCCCGCCCGAATACCGCATCGGCCCCCTTCGCCTCAGCACTGTCGGCCTGCAGCTGGGCGTGGGCAAGCTGCTGTTTCAGCTCAACAGCTACCTCGACAGCAAGCCCAAAACCCGCTCGGAGGTCATCAGTTGGACCGGCGCTCTGGGCGACGAGGTCACCGGTATATTGTACTACCCCCTCAACTACCAGCAAGGCAAGGCCTACCCCCTCATGCTGTCCATTCACGGCGGGCCCTCCGGGGTGGACCTCGACCAGTGGCAGGACCGCTGGAGCACCTACCCCCACTTGCTGGCCCAAAAGGGCATGTTTGTACTCAAACCCAACTACCACGGCTCGAGCAACCACGGCCTCAAATTCGTCGAATCCATCAAAAAGCACTACTACGAGTACGAACTGCCCGACATCCTCAGCGGCATCGAGCTGCTGGTGGAGCGGGGCATGGTCCACCGCGACTCCCTGGGCACCATGGGCTGGTCGGCCGGGGCCATACTCACCACCATGCTCACCGTACAGCACCCCGATATGTTCCGGGTGGCAGCCCCCGGGGCAGGGGATGTAAACTGGACCTCCGACTTCGGCACCTGCCGTTTTGGGGTTACCTTCGACCAAAGTTATTTTGGCGGCGCCCCCTGGGACAACACCAATGGAAAGCCCTACAATGAAGCTTACATACTCAAGTCGCCCCTGTTTGAAATGGAGAAGGTAAAAACGCCCACCATCATCTTTCACGGCAGTGAAGACCGGGCCGTACCCCGCGACCAGGGCTGGGAGTACTACCGCGCTCTGCAGCAAATTGCCCAGGCGCCCGTGCGCTTTTTGTGGTTTCCCGACCAGCCCCACGGCCTGCAAAAAATCACCCACCAAAAGCGCAAAATGGAGGAAGAAATACGCTGGATAGACCGCTACTTCTTTGGCAAAACCGATACCACCCAAAGTGTGCAGGAGGGGAGTCCCTTGCTGGCACTGCTGGAGCGCGAAAAGCTAGAGAAACAAGGCCAGCAGTTGGGGCGTCTGTACAAAGGCAAACTCATCCCTCAACTGGCCAACGCCCATCCCGATTCCCTGGCCATAGGGGTGGTGGAAGTAACCAACGCCCAGTACCGGGCTTTTGACCGTCGGCACAGCTACCCCCAGGGGCAGGACAACTACCCCGTGCATGGCATCAGCCATGCACAGGCATTAGCTTACACTGCCTGGCTGCGCAAGCTCACGGGTGAAAGCTACCGTCTGCCCAGGGCCGAAGAGGCCGAAGCCCTGCACAAGGCTGCCTACAAAGCGGCTACCAGCGAAAACTGCCTGAATTATTGGGCGGGCTTTGAACTCACCCGCGACGAGGTGCAAGCCGTGCAGCAAAAAATGCAGCAGGCAAAGGGCAGCCTGCTGCTGCCGGCCGCGCATTTTGCCCCCACTACCCTGGGCCAGGCCAAACTCTACGACCTGGGCGGAAACGTGGCCGAATACAGCCAGGAAGGATCCACTTATGGCTACAGCGCCTACGACTTCGTGGACCCCTACAGCCAGGAGGTACAGCCCGGCGAAAAGGGATTGCGCGTGGTGAAGGATCTCCAATAGAGTCCGGTCGTTGATCTATACGGTAAAGGGGATTGATGGGGGTTTATTAAGTCGCGAGCATCCTCGTGTAAGATACTCATTTTCAATGCATTAACATCAACCACCCCCGGCCCCTCCCCTCCTTAGGCCCTGCGCGAGCGGCCTGGCGGGATAAGCCCGAAAGGGACAATCACTGGCACCGCTCAGCAGCAAAGCAGTTACAGCGGCCGTGCAGGCACGCCCACATAGGTAGCATTTCCCGGCAAGTCTTTGGTAGCCACGGCCCCGGCCCCCAGCACACAGTTCTCTCCCAGGCTCACTCCCGGCAGCACCACGGCAGCCGTACCCAGCTCGCTGCGGGCGCCTATGCGTGCGCCCCCGCTGAGGTTGACGGCGGGATACAGGCTGACGAAATCGCCTGTATGCACGTCGTGCCCCACAGTGCAGTTGAGGTTGAGCAGGTTGTAGCTGCCCAGGTGGATGTCCACCGTGAGCCGGCAACCGGCACATAGTATGCAGCCCCGCCCCAGCTGTACGCTGGGGGCCAGCTGCACCGAAGGATGTATGAGGGTATAAGGGCTGAAACCCGCCGCTTCATACAGGTGGGCCAGTTGTCGCCGCAGGGCGGGCCGACCAGTGGCTATGACAAAGCCTGTGTCCCGGCTGAGGGTTTCCAGGGCCCAGGCATCATCGCCCAGCACGGGAAGGCCGTGAATCTTTTGTCCCTTGCGGCCCGCATCCACAAAGCCCAGCACCTGCGGGCAGGGCGCCCCACTGGCTGCCAGCTCGCGCAGCAGTTGCAGGCATTCCCGCCCAAATCCACCGGCTCCGATGATGACAATCGTATTCAAATATCAACGTTTTTGGATAAATTCTTACATTTGGGCTACCAGGACATTGCCCAAACAAATTAAATGCATAATTTTAATAACAAAAAGCTTTAAATTGATCATCCCGGAATTGCTCAAAACCTAAAAGTTTATTTTCGTACACTTTTTAATCATGCTCGTTATCGAAAAATAAATCACTAGCTTCATGCGCCACTTACTCATTGCTCTGGTAATTGGAACGATCGGGCTGGTTACCTTCCTCTCCGTCCGACCAACGCATCAGATTACTGATACTCCAGAAGCCCCATCAGCCCTCATTGACACCATCGACCGTCAACACGTAGGGATTTGTGTTTGGGATCACTCCGGGCTGCGTGAAAGCCCCGGGAAAAGAGGAACATACATTACCCCTGTTTACTTTGGTGAGCAGGTGGAACTATTGGGTGAAAGCCAATACCTCCCCGCTGAAAAGAGAACCTACATCAAAATACGGCTTGCTGATGGCAAAGAAGGCTGGGTAAACCAGTACCTCTTTGCCGAAAAAGCTTTCCTGGCTGTCATAACCAAAAGTACCGACATTTACCGGCGCCCCGACTTCATGACCCTCAAAGATGAAAAATTTGAAGAAGGAGAAATTGTGGCAGTAGCGGAAGTGAGAAATGACTGGATCAAGGTAATAGGCGAAAAACACCACAAAAGCGGCTGGATCACAGCTTCTGAAGCCTTCAGTATCCACCCCAACGACATCCTCATTGCCCGCCTATACCGGGATGCCATGAACAAAGAAAACGCCTATCAGCAGGAAAAGGCACTACAGGAAATCGCCATCACTTACCGCCAGGACTTCTCCCAACTTACCCAACTGGTGCAAAATACCCTGCAGGAAGTAGGACTGCGCACCATTTTGCCGGAAGACAAGCTCTATATCACCTCTTCCAATGTGAACCTGCGCGCTCTGCCGCGCAAAGACTCCGGCCAGGTACTCAGGGCCCTGGATGAAGGCACCATCTGCGCGGTGCTGGACAAGGGCAAGCGCGAACCCATCGGCAACATGGACGACTACTGGTACCAGGTGGAGTATGAAGGCGAAAAGGGCTGGGTGTACGGCTACTACACCTCCAAAAAACAAACGCCCTGAAAAACGTACCCTCGCTGGCCTCAGGGATCCCGTGGCTGAAGCAGTTTGTGGTAGGTCACATCTGAACGCAGCACCCTCAGGGCTTCCCGGATTTCTGCGTCGTGCTGAAAACTGGCCAGTATGGGCCCTTTTCGGAAGTAGTATCTGCTAAGGATTTCCTGTTTCAGCAGCCAATTGATGGATTCCCGGTAGCGGTGAAGGTCCTTGTTTTCCAGGGTAGCCACTTCTTTGCCCAGTTGCTCGATGTCATCCGCTACCTCTTTGAGGTAAGCTTCTCCCTCCACTGCCTTTTTCAGGGCGGCCAGCTGCTCATCCACAGGGCTGTGGTAGTCAAAGCCTTCGGCCTTTACAAAAGCCAGAAAGTCTTCAAATGTGGCCTCATCTACCTCAAATGACTGGGGCGGAGCAATGCGTTTGTGGTGGGCCGCGTAGCGGGTGGCAAAGTCAAAGATGAGGCCCTCTTTTTCCAGTGCCTGCACCATGGGAGCCAGGGGCGCCTTTTCTACGGGCACATCAGGTTCAATGCCGCCACCATCCATCACACTGCGTCCGTTTCGGGTTTTGAAGGTGGTGCGAATGCTGTCGGGAATGCGGGTGGCTTCCCCCTTTGCATTTTTGTGGGCGTAGTCCAGGGCCTGTATGCAGCGGCCACTGGGGGTGTAGTACTTAGCCGAGGTGACCTTCAGCTGGGTGTTGTAGCTCAGGGGGCGAATGTTTTGCACCAGGCCTTTGCCAAAGCTTTTCTGGCCCACAATCACGGCCCGGTCGAGGTCCTGTAAGGCGCCGGCCACAATCTCCGAAGCACTGGCACTCCTGGCATTCACCAGCACCGCCAGGGGAATGTGGGTATCCACCGGCTCGCGCGTAGCGCGGTGGGTGCGGCCTGCATGCTCCGACCTGCCCCTGGTTTCTACAATCACCTCGTTCTGGGGCAGGAAAATATTGGCCACCTTTACCGATTCGTCCAGTCTGCCGCCGGGGTTGCCGCGCAGGTCCAGGATGACCCCCTTCAGGCCCGCATGCTTCTGCTTGAGGCTGTGCAGGGCGTCTTCCACTTCCTGGGCAGCGCGCCTGCTGAAGCCCGAAAGCGCAATGTAGCCGATTTTGTCGTCTATCATGCCGTAGTAGGGCACGTTTTTGACCCAGATGCGGTCGCGCACCAGCTCAAACCTCAGCGGTTTGGGCCGGTCTTTTCTGGCAACAGTGAGCCGGATGGTGGAGCCTTTTTCGCCCCGCAGCAGGTTGCGCACTTCTACTACCTTCATTTCATCGGGGCGCAGGGGTTTGCCGTCTATTTCCAGCAACTCATCCCCCGCCCGCAAGCCTGCCTTGTGGGCCGGATCGTACTCATAGGGCTCCAATATGACAATTTTGCCATTTCGCTTGCCTATGGTGGCCCCAATGCCGCCATACTGCCCCGTGCTCATCACCCGGAAATCCTCTATCTCCTTTTCGCTGATGTAGCTGGTGTAGGGGTCCAGCGACTCCAGCATGGCATCTATGCCCGTGCGCATGAGCTCGGTGGGGTCGGTCTCATCCACATACAAGGCATTTACCTCGCGGTACAACTTGCCGAAAATGTCGAGATTCTTAGAAATTTCGAAATAGTTGTCGCTGATATTGGTTACAAATCCCAGGCTGAATAAGAGCAATAAGGTCGTTGACCAGATGAGAAGTGTTTTGTATCTCATTATCTTCTTTCTTGTCCTGAATAATGATTGAGGGTTGAAGCAAAATAGCAAAGCAGTTCAGGCGGGCAAGGTGGAATTAGGGCAATAGTTAAGCTATGTAATAATAGCCCGGACTTCGCTGTGAAATCGTCATTGGGCTGACAAAGTGCATGTTGGGCAAGCTGCGCAGGCTAAGGGCGCTGGTGCCGGACACAAGACAGCAAAGTGAAAATAAGCAATGGTAAAAATAAAAGGGCGGAATGATGAGCGAGCGGAGATTATTCTTGCGCCAATGTATGTTTGGGGTGTAAATATATCCTTTAAATTATACGTTTGGGGAGGGGAAAGAATTGTTTGAGGGGCAAATCTTTCTCAGGGTACGGGGTCGTGGCCATGGCCGCCCCAGGGGTGGCACCTCAGTATGCGCTTCAGCCCCAGCCAGCTGCCTTTGATGGGGCCGTATTTGCGGATGGCCTGTATGCTGTACTCCGAGCAGGTGGGCGTGTACCTGCAGGCGGCAGGGAAGAAGGGCGAAATGGCCCCCTGGTAGAAGCGGATGAGGAAAATAAACAGCTGTTTCAAGACTTTTGATCGATTAGGTACATCAGCTTTTTGAGGCCGCGCAGGCAGGCCTTTTCTATTTCGCGGTACTCCGCCACCCGCCTGCCCTGGTAGCTGATTAGTACAACGAGATTGCGCTGTTTTCGTTGCAGTTTGGCCATGAGGGGATGTTTGTGCTGACGGTATGCTTCGCGCATGCGGCGTTTGAGGGTGTTGCGCACTACGGCCCTTTTGACATTGCGCTTGGGAACGGCAAATGCTATGGAAAGGGGGCTGTGTACCCACTCTTCGGGCATATCCTGCACATAAAAGAATTTGAGCACGCCCACCCGGAAGGAAGAGCCATGCTCAAATAAGTATTTGAAGCCCCTGCGGAAGCGGAGGCGTTCATTTTTTTTCAGAAAATTCCGCTGCTTTTCATCCAAGGCATTTATTTCTGCTTGTGGCGGCCTTCATCACTTACGGTGAGTTTGTGGCGGCCTTTGGCCCGGCGGTTGGCCAGCACCTTTTTGCCCCCCGGCGTTTGCATACGGGCACGAAATCCGTGCTTGTTTCTTCTTTTTCTCCTACTTGGTTGATACGTTCGTTTCATGACTCTATTTATTCAGGACTGCAAAGGTAGAAAAAATACAGAAAGGGCCAAAATCCTCCCAGAATTATTCACCATGCGCTCATACTTTGCAGCTGCAACCAATGAACGCAGGGATATCCCGCATGCAGGCTGAGTTCGCGCATCCAAAGGTCTCCTGGGGCCCCTGCTAGGGGTGCTTTTGCAAAAAATGGGGCCGTGTGTGCAAGCCGCACTCCGTTTTGGCCTTGCCATTCCAGCGCCCGGCCCGGCCTGCTCCCTTTTGGGTACAATGGGTACAGCCCACCGAGCCATACCCCTGCTGGCTCAGGGGGTGGGGCGGCAAACGAAAGAAGGACTTGTACCAACGCACCTCCTCCTCGCTCATGTCGATGAGCGGATGAAACTTGATCAGCCCGCCCTGCTGCTCAAAGATGTTGAGCCCCGCCCGGAAGCGAGTCTGGTGGGCCATCAAACCCGAAAACCACAACTTGTGCCGGGCCTTTACGGCATCCAGGGGCGCCACCTTATTGATGCCGCAGCACAGGTCCGGGTCCCTTTGCCAGCTTTGTTCTCTGCGGGTAAAGTCGTGCAGCTGTGCGTCGGGCTGCACCTCCACTAGCTGCAGCTTCCACAAGTCCGTCAATTGCTGCCTGTAAGCCAGGGTTTCGGCAAAGTGGTAGCGGGTATCGATAAAGTGAATTTTCTGGCCGGGGCGAATGCGGCTGGCCAAATGCAGCAGCACAGCCGAGTTGACGCCAAAAGAAGAGGTGAGCAACACTTCCTCCTCTTCAAAAAAATCGTACAGCCGCTGTATGCGCTGCTCGGGAGAAAGCGGCTGAAACTCTTCGTTTAATGCGGTGAGATTCATGGGTAAGAAATTAAGATGAATGAATTGAAGGGTGTTTTACCTGCTGCCCAGCGGCAGGGGCCGTCAGTGGGGCAGCCACTTCCCTCCCCCAGCTGATCTGGTTCCAGCCACGCTCATTGAGGTAATAGATCACAAACTTGACCACTGAGTCGATCAGCCCCACCTTGATAGAGGTGCTCACATTGCCGGTGAATACAAAGGCTACGCTAAAAGTGGCAAAGGTAGCCAGCAGGCGGTAGGTCACGCCTTTAACCAAACTTCTGAATTTACTTTCCTGTAATACATGCATACTGAAATGGTTTTGCTTAATGGTGAACATGACAAATGGGGGAAAATCACAGATGCCACAGATAAATTTTATTCTTCAGCATTTTCGCAGAAGAAACAGCACTCGCTCATCCCGTCCTTTGCCCCTGGCGGGCTGCGAGCAGCCCAGCCGTGAGCTGGTTGAGGGTTTTTACTTTTTGGGAAAAATCGCCCTGTAACTGCTCGCGTATGGCCCTGAGGTTGAGCAGCAGAGGAGCGGTTTCGCCGGGCAGCACCGCTTCCAGCAGTTGGCGAAAGCGCCTGGCAAAGGTGGGCGACTTGCCATTGGTGGAAATGGCCACCTTCAAATCGCCACGGGTGACAATGGCCCCCAGGTAAAAGTCGCACAGCTCCGGGGTATCGGCCACATTGATGAGCAGAGCGCGTGCGCGGGCATCGGCCCGTATCCGCTCATTGAGCGGGTGGTCGTTGGTGGCAGCAATCACCAGTTGGCGGTTGCGCAGGTCGTCGGAAAGATAAGGCCTGCGAATGAGCTGTACATGAGGAAATTGCCTCAGCAGCTCCTGCACGCCCTCCGAAACCTGGGGGGCCACCACGGTAATTCGGGCATCGGGGCTACTTTTGAGCATAAAAGTCAATTTTTCAAATCCCACCTTTCCGGCTCCCACAATGAGCACATTGAGCTGGCTGAGTTTGAGAAAAATGGGATATAAGGGGTTTTGATTCATGATGTCGGAATAAAAGGGTTAAAGGAAGGTGAGGTGGGTTCGGGCTGCCGATGGGCCCATTTCAGCAGGCTGGCGGTATGCAGGCCCACCACTTCACCTATGATGATGATGCCGGGGGTGCCGATTTGTTTGGCTGCCACCTCCTGCGGCAGGCTGTCCACGGTGCCCAGTGCCACTTTTTCATGGGGCAGGGAGCCGTGCTGAATGGCCATGGCGGGGGTCTGGCCTTTGCCGGCCTGCCGAAAACAGTCGCAGATCTGCCTGAGCCTGCGCATGCCCATGAGAATGACCACCGTGGCAGCGGAGTGAGCCGCCTGCTGCAGATCGCGCGAAAGCTTCCCCCCGCGGGTGGTTGCGGTGAGCACCCAAAAGCTCTCATTGATGCCCCGGCAGGTGAGGGGGACCCCCTGCAGGCCCGGCAGGGCCGTGGCGCTACTGATGCCGGGCACTACCTCTACTTCCAGCTCAAAAATTCGGGCATATTCTACCTCCTCCTGTCCCCGGCCAAATACAAAGGGGTCCCCCCCCTTGAGGCGCACTACGTGGCCGTAGCTCAGGGCATAGGAAAGAATGAGCTGATTGATCTGCTGCTGGCTGCGGTGGTGATGGCCGGCGCGTTTGCCCACAAAAATGCGGGGCGCTTCGGCAGGCGCATATTGCAGCAGGTCGGGGTGCACCAGGGCGTCGTACAGCACAGCTCCCGCCTGCTGCAGAGCTTTGATGCCTTTGAGCGAAATCAGCTCCGGGTCGCCCGGCCCTGCCCCTACCAATGTCAGTTTTCCCTTGTATTTCATGCTATTATGCTTTGTAGTAATTCTCAATCACCACTTTATCCTCTCCGCTACGCAACTGCCGGGCACGCACTTCCTCCACCTGCTGCAAAAAGGCCGCAGCCTGCTGGTAATAGGCGTGGGCAAATCCCGCCTCGGGTTGGTGCTGGTTGATTTGCAGCGCCAGAATTTCAAAGCTGTCGTCCAGCACAAATTCACCCTTTTGCACATACTCCCGCTCAAAATCGCGTATGATGCCGATCTGGGTGTTGCAGGCCACCTCTTTGGCCAGCAGAGGGCTTTGGCCCCTATCAGCATGCTGCTGTAGCTGAGGTAAATGCTCTCCGCCGGGCGGTTGGCGTGCAGGTGTTCGGCAGCCTGGCCGAGGCGCTCATCGGCATCGGCCATGATGTGTCTCACCAGGTCGTAGCTCACGCCTGCGCACTCCCCTACCCCAATGGCCTGCTGGTAGGCTTGCTCCTGCCCCCAGTCGCAGTAGTCGGCTTGGGCCAGGGAAGCGGTATCGGCCAGGTGGCGTAGAAGCTGGTAGAAGTACTTTTTGCCCTGCCTGCGGTAGTATTGGTTAAAGTACTCCCCTTCAAATGCCTGGCTCTCATAGTCGTCCAATAGCAGGCGCAGGGCCTGGGGGATGCGTTTGGTGGGCAGCTTAATGACTTTTTCGGCAATGAAGCCCTGGCCAGCAAGGTCCACGCCCCCGCCCAGCACCAGCTGCATGGCGGGTATGAGCTGCTTGTCTTTGCGTATGGAGCTGCCATGCAGGCCGATATGGGCGATCATGTGCTGGCCGCAAGAGTTCATACAGCCGCTTATTTTGATGCGGATATCGCAGGAGGTGAGCAAATGCGGGTACTCCCGGCTGATGAGTTGCTCCAGTTCGGTGGCCAGGCCGGTGCTGTTGCTTACGCCCAGGTTACAGGTATCGGTGCCGGGGCAGGCGGTGATGTCGGCTATGGAGTCGAAGCCCGGAGCGGCCAGCCCCAAGGCCTGCAGCTGCTGGTAGAGGTAAGGCAGTGCTTCGGGCCGCACAAAGCGCAGCAGTATGCCCTGGTTGACGGTGAGGCGGATGTCGTCGGCCGCCCATTGCTGCACCAGGGCAGCCAGGGCACGGGCGGTAGCGGCCTGTATGTTGCCCAGGGGCAGGCGTATTTGTACGCCCAAAAAGCCCTTCTGCTTTTGCTCAAAGGTGTTGGTCTGCCGCCAAAGCTGCCAGGCAGCCTCATCCAGGCTCACAGCAGGTACGGGCCTGGGCGGGGGCGGGGGCGCCTGGAGCACAATGTGCCTGTCAATGGGGTAAGTTTTATGCTTGAGGGCCCTGCGCTCTTTTTCCACCAATTCCATAAAGCCCTGTAAGCCCACTTGTTTAATGAGAAACTTCATCCTGGCTTTGAAGCGCTTGGCGCGTTCGCCATAACGGTCAAACACCCGTATGCCGGCCTCCATAAAAGGGATGACTTCCTCTTCGGGCAAAAAGTCATACACTTTTTGGGCCACCATGGCCTGGGCACCCAGGCCTCCCCCCAGCACCACTTTAAATCCCCGCCTGCTTGCTCCGTTTAGGGTCTTTATCTGGGGAATAAAACCAAAATCGTGAATATAAGTGAAGGCGGAATCCTGCTCGCTGCTGGAAAAGGCAGGCTTGATCTTGCGGCCCATGTCCTGGCATATTGGGTTTCGCAAAAAATAGCGGTATGCCTCATAGACGTACGGGGATATGTCGAAGGGCTCGTGGGGGTCAATGCCCGCTTTGGCCGAGCCGGTAAGGTTGCGCACGGTGTTGCCACAGGCTTCGCGGGCCGTGAGGCCCGCGGCTGTGAGGGCCTCCCAGATGGCGGGGCTGTCGTCCAGCTTCACGTAGTGAAACTGTATGTTCTGGCGGGTGGTGAGGTGGAGGTTGCCGTTGGAGTAGGTATCGGCAATGTCGGCCAGGGTGCTCAGTTGGCGGGCGGTAAGCCGCCCAAAGGGAATTTTGGTGCGAAACATGTGCACCCCCAGCTGGCGCTGGCCATATACCCCCCGGGTGAGGCGGTAGTGCTTGAAGGTATCCTCGGGAATCTGACCGGACTTGAAACTGGCAATTTTGGCTTTCAGCTCTTCCGTGTCGCGCCGGGC
>RFHT01000155.1 GCA_003696835.1 Bacteroidota bacterium | reverse complement strand
TCTTGGGCACCGGCGTTGAGCCACTTGCCAGCTTGCCATTGATGGCCATTTCGATGGTTGGCTTGGGCGGCTGTATCACCTTGTAGCGTATCACATCTAGGGGCACTACTTTGCCGTTGGTGTTGGAGGCTACCCGCACATCACAAACTTTACCAGCAGGGATAATGCGGAAGGTAGTTTTACTCTTCTTGCTGGGGATCACCTCGGCATTGGAAGCCGTAATGCGGGGATCGTAATATTCGCCCAGAGCGGGAACGTCGATGTTGACGTCATTGCCACACTTGTAGTAGAGGTTCTGTACCGCAGCAGAAGTGATCACCACTTCGGGGCGCCTTACGGTAAACTCTCCTTTAACGGGCAATTCGTCATAGCCACCCGTGGCCTTGGGCACACGAACAATCGCAGAATAGGACTGCTTACCCTCTTTCTTGCCTTTGGGAATGGCGTTGGCACTGGCAATGATGGTCATGGTGGCAGAGTTGCCATCCTCGGCCTTCTTGATGGTGCCGCTGCCGCTGAATTCGGGCTTAATGGCCGTCGAAGACATGGCCACGTACAGCTTGGTTTCAAATGGCAAACCGGCAGGTACAATGGTAGAGGTAGGCGCGTCAATGGCCACTACTTTGTCCACTTTGAAGGTAGCTACCCCCAGGCGGCCGTTGAGCAGGTCCAGCAGGGCTTTTTCCCGCTCATATACGTCCATTTTCAGGGCTTCCAGCATGGCCAGGTTGGCAATTACAGGGCCATCGAAGGTGTATTTTTCCCAGCTCTTCATTTCGCCGTCCATGCCGCGCTTGTCCTGCAGCTTGTGAGGCGTATATTTCTGGCTTTCATCCTTCACGTTGGCATTGTAAATGGCCGCAATGTACTCCTCAAACTCGTCAAATTTGTTGCGAAGTTCGAAAGCGGCGCCATTGCCCCGGCCTCCATTGGCCAGGTCGTTATTGCCCATCCAGTAGCGGTAGTTTACTTCTATTTCGTCCTTTTTGCCGTACTCTCCCGTTTCGGGATCGTAATCGGCAATTTCTTTCATCTTCTCAATGTGATTACTGAGCAGACTCAGCATCTCGTTCCGCCGCTCCTTAATCTGGTCCAGGGTATCAAGCAGGCCCTCATTGGTACGCTTATTTTCATTTTCAATTTCGTCCCTGATTTCCTGCTTCATGCTTTTGATAAAAGCATCGGTATTCTCCTGGGCGGTAATGGCGGAAGTATTGAGCTTATCCTTGATGATTTCAAAGGCATCGAGGATTTCTTTGCTGACATTCATGGCCAAAAGCGCCAACAAGACGAGGTACATCATGTTGATCATCTTTTGCCGTGGTGATAATTTTCCTGAAGCCATGTTCTTTTTTCTTTTTGGGTGAATAAATAATAAATCGACAGTTTAACCAGAAAAAAGAGGCTTATTACCTGGCACCACCAGCCATGGCCGAAAGCATGTTGCCATAAACCTGGTTGAGGCGCTGGAGATTTTTGTTGAGCTCGGCCATACCCTGCTTGTACTCCTGGGCGTCTTTGCTGGCTTCGGCCATGGAGGCCATGGCTTCGGTCATGCTGCCATAAAACTGGTTGAGCGACTTGAGGTGCGTCTTGGCATCCTGCAGCTCCAGTTCGTAAATGGAGTTGAGGGCGCTGAGGTTTTTGGTAATCTGCTGCACCTGCTCGTGGTAGGCCTGTGCATCAGAGGCGGCATTGGCAAAACCCGACATGGAATCAACCGCTACTTCGTAGCTTCTGTTGAGGGTGTCGATTTTACCGGCAGCTTCTCTGATTTTCATGGCATATTCGTCCGTAGCGCCGGCCGCATCGGTTACAGATGAGAGCTTGCCTACGTTGGAGTTGAGGTTTTCCAGCGTACCGGAGAGCTCGCTGAACACATCCCCGTTGAGCTTGGAGATTTCTTTGGTCCAGGAAGTATCCAGGGCAGGTGTAGCCTCGGCATAGGACTCATCGGCCAATGCCGGATATACTCTTTCCCATTCATACTCATCCGCAGGCGGATCAAAAGCAGAAATAAAGAATACAATTGCTTCTACGCCCATACCGACGATCAGCATTTCGTTAGCTCCTGGCCAGTGAAGAATTTTAAAGAGGGCCCCGATGATCACAACAGATGCACCAGCACCATACACAAAATTCAAGAGTTTTTTGCCAGAGCTCGTTTTTAGAAAACTTTTTTTCTTTGCCATTTTTAAAAACTTTCCTTAGATGTTGATTTTTTAGCCTGATTAATAAACCTGATGAATGAATCTTATAGGATCAGGGACGCAGGCATGTATGTACCTGAAACGGCAGCCTGTTTAATCATCATTCAATCAAGAGAAGGATATGTGTTGATGAGCATGTTAGAAACTGGAAGCGGCCGCGCCACTGCCAATAACAGATACGACACAGCGAAACCCGATGAAGGATTTAGCGGTATCGGCATACTCATAAGAACGCGTTCCACAGGAGAGGAAATAACCGATGTCTTTCCAGGAGCCGCCGCGAATCACTTTTCTGATTTTGGCACCACCGGGGATGCGGTCTTCTTCGGTGAACCTGCGGTCTTCATATACGGGGTCCAGATCGTGGGCGTATTGATAAGCCGTTTCTTCAAAGTCATCCTGGCACCACTCGGACACATTCCCCGGCATGTTGTACAGGCCATAGTCGTTGGGGAAGTAGGCGTCGGCAGGAGCTGTACGAGACCAGGCGTCGGCGATATAATCGCCCCGGCCGGGCTTAAAGTTAGCCAGGAAACACCCTTTTGAGTTTCTCAGGTAAGGACCTTCCCAGGGGTAAAGCTTGTGCTCGAGGCCCCCTCTTGCAGCGTATTCCCACTCGGCCTCGGTAGGCAGGCGGAAACTCGGCATGGGTGCCAGGTCTTTTTCCATGCGGTAGTTGTTGAGGTGGGCAGTACGCCACTTGCAAAACTGCTCGGCGGCATACCAGTTCACCCCTACTACGGGGTAGTTGTCAAAAGCCGGATGCCAGAAGTAGTTTTCCATCATCGGCTCGTTGTAAGCGTAGGTGAAATCCCGGGTCCATACAGTGGTATCGGGCACAATTACCGAAAAGTCTTCGGTATGGTACTCCGGACTGATGGAGTCGATTACTCCATTTTGCTGGTAGGCTCCGTTTTCGTTGGGCGAAGGGCCATACACAAACTGACGGTACTCGTTGTTTGTGATTTCGGTTTCGTCCATGTAAAACCCGCTAATGGTGATTTGTCGCTTGAGGGCGATCTGAGAGTACGGCACATCCTGATCGTTCTGGCCCATGTGGAAGCTACCGGGGGGAATCTGAACCATTCCCATGGGTTGATACTGATCCCACTCGGGTCGATCCATTACGCCTGTAAGCTCACCATGATGACCGGTTCCTTTTCCGCCGAATAAGCCACAGCCATAAAAGAATAAGGCCAGAGTGATGAGCAAAAGAAATCCTTTTTTCATATCTGCGATCAATTTCAATAAGTATGAACTTCAAAAAGATTTGAATTTAAATGAGTAGAATTTCCTGCATATTTCGTGCCGCTTAAAGTTTATTTATTCGCTATTTATTACGCTATTTTAAAAAGATTATTGAATTCTTAAAAAGTAAATCCTCAACTTTTTTTACACCCAAGTGTTAGAATCACCCCAAAGTGCGGAAGAATCTGTTGGTTTTCAGTCCTTGGTTTGGTCGATTCTCCTGGCTCTTTTTCCTGCCTTGGGGAAAGTATAAGACAACACTAATTCATGACTTGAAATATCCCCGTTTTGATTTAAACCACTGATTGTATAGTCATAGGCATACGCCACAAATGCATTGTCGTTGATTTTCACCCCCAGGCTGCCCGAAAAAGAATCGTTGCCAAAACGGTGCGAGAGTCCTACCAGCACCAGCGACTTCAGTGTAAGGAATGCACTCAAATCAAACTGGGAGGAAGCGCCGTCGGTACGGGCCAGCAGGCTGGGCTCCAGTTCTATATGCTCTGAAAGTACAAAGCGGTAACCTGCCGTAAGGTAAAAAGTACGCGAAACCCTCGAATCCTGCCCTACTCCCGGGTTGAGGGTGAGGTCATCTATGGAGGGTTCGAGCAGGTCGGTGCCGGAAATACCCACATAGAACTGCTCTTTTCCTTCTTCGTCCAGCCCCCTGAGGTAGAGCCCTGCTGCCAGGTTGGGCACGATGACGCTGTTGGAATATTGACCGAGGGGAACGACGGGATCTTCACCGTTGCCGGGGTCGTATCGAAACTCCCCATTGATGGCTTTTTGCAAAATCCCTGCTGAAGCTCCAATGCCGAGCACGAGCTTGTCTTCCACTATGGGCAGATGGTAGGAATAGGAACCATTGATGCCGGTCGTGGACAAGGGACCGAGCTTATCGCCAATGATGTACCCCCCTACCCCACTCTGAATGCTTTCCAGCCGGGTATCCAGCGAGGTGGTAAACAAAGTGGGCGCACCATCTATTCCCAGCCACTGCAACCTTCCCAGCAGGGTGAGCTGGGTGCCGCCACTCATACCTGCGGTGGCGGGGTTGTACACCAGGCGGCTAAAGGGATAGAGGGTATTTTGTACAAACACCTGGGCGTTACTGCTTATGCCAAAGAGCGTGACCCACAGAACTGTAATCAAAACTTGTTTCATCATACAATTATAATAAGGAGTAATCGAACGAATATGGATATTTTATTTAAATATAGCAAATCCGTCAGACAATGTGCCGGGCGGTATTGCGAAAAAGCCCTATACGCACATGAGGTTACTCCTCCTGGGTCTTAGCAGCTGGGTTTTCAGCTGCAACTGATAATATAATGCCCGCACAACAAAAGGTTACAGGTGCTGACCATTTTCTTTCAAATAATTTTCTATGGCCATCGCCATAGAGGGCATATTGGGTTTGGGAGCCTCTACATCCACCCTCAAACCGGCTTTCCGGGCTTCTGCGGCCGTTGTAGGGCCAAAAACGGCTATGCGGGTGTCGTTTTGTTTAAAGTCTGGAAAGTTGTCGTAAAGCGATTTGATACCCGAAGGGGAAAAGAAGCAAATCATGTCGTAGTAGATGTCGCGCAGGTCGGAGAGGTCGCTGGAGACGGTCTGGTAAATACTCGATTCGGTCACATCTATGCCTTTTTCCCGCATATAACCGGGTAATTCGCGGCGATGTTTGTCACTGCAGGGGAAGAGGTATTTCTCTTTTTTGTGCTTGTTGATATAGGGCACGAGGTCCATGGCCGTTCTTTGTCCGACGAAGAGTTTGCGTTTACGGATGGTAATGTACTTCTGCAGGTACTTGGCCGTGGCCTCACTCACACAAAAGTATTTGGTTTCAGGCGGCATTTCGATGCGCATTTCTCCGATGAGCCGGAAAAAATGGTCAACGGCCACCTTGCTGGTAAAAATGACAGCCCCAAAGTCGAGGGGGTGAATGCCCTGCTTGCGAAATTCATTGAGGGAAATGCCTTCTACCTGAATGAATTTGCGAAAATCGACCTGGATTTCGTATCTCTGTGCAAGGTTTACATAGGGGTTCCTGGCCGGATCGGAGGGCGCAGGCTGGGAAATCAGGATGCTTTTTACTTCTTTGCGTTGGGCCATAATTATTTTCTTCTCACTCATATACCCAAAAGTTAGTTTGTATTAGCGAAAAGGTGCAGAATTTAAATTAATGGTTAAACATAGTGATCGTCAAGTTGTGGGCTTCCATTTTCTTCTGTACATCTTCCCCGGCCAACCTGCCCACTTTGAGGGCCTCCTGCAGGGGGCCTTCCTGGTAGGTACGTAGCAACAGTTTGCCGTTTGTATCGGCAATGCCGGCCGTGAGGCCGATGGTGTTGCCCGTTACGGTGGCCAGGCCAAATACGGGGATGCTGCATCCACCGGCAACTGTATGAAGAAACTGGCGCTCACAACTGACGGCGAGCTCAGTGGGTATGTGGTTGAGGGCCTTCCGCAAAGCTTCTTTACGGGGCAGGTCCTTACGGCATACCACAGCTATTGCCCCCTGGGCAACGGCAGGTGTAAAAGTATTTACATTTAGTTTTTGAACGATGTATTTTTCCAGCCCCATCCTTTTTACACCGGCACAGGCCAGCAGAATCGCGTCGTAATCTCCATTCATCATTTTTTCCAGGCGGGTATCAATGTTTCCTCTGATGTTTTTAACGACGATATGGGGCAAATAATATTTCAGGAATGCTGTTCTTCTCAAAGATGAAGTGCCAACTACCCAGTTTTGTGTAACATTTTCCAGCGAAACTTCGGGTTTTGCCGCCAGCAGGGCATCTCTGGGGTCTTCTCTTTTGAGGCATGCAAGCAGTTCGAGCTCTTCATGCAGGCTAGCGGGCATGTCCTTGGCAGAGTGCACGGCCAGCTATATGCGGCCTTCGAGCAGGGCCTGGTCCAGGGCTTTGGTAAATATCCCCACCGTACCCAATTGGTGCAGGGCCTTCTGTTGCTGAAGGTCGCCGGTGGTGTGGATGATCTGGCAGGTGGCGTTGATCTCAGCGCGGGCCAGTATTTCCTGTACGGAATGTGCCTGCCACAACGCCAACTTGCTGCCTCTGGTACCTATAATTACACTCATGAATCTGCCGCTACTCAAAACCAAATGATGTAGGGTATTATATTTAGGGCGCAAATATACAAAATTTTCACGGTGAAGGAAAAACTAAATAGCCTTTCCAGCCCCATGAAAAACACATACAGCTTTCTCACAATATATAGCAAGGCGGTGCCTGAAGCAAGCAGCAGGGGCAGGATAGCCCACTGTTCCTGAGCAAAAAGCAGTAAGATCACCGGCAGCATCAGGGCCAGCACCAGGGGATAACTGCCCACCAGGTCGAGATTTAACATGCCCAGGGCCATGCCTTTGATCCTGAAAATATACCCCAGCAGCGAATTGAGCAGATGCCTGCCCACATAAAAGAGCATCAACACCAAAGCGGTACGGAAAAACACTCCCCAGAGGGTATTCACCGGCTGAAACAAACGGTAGGCCAGGCTCTGCTCGCGAAACGCATTGAGCAACTCCCATTGATGTTCGGTCTTGATGTACAGTATGAACAGGGCCACGGTGCCCGCCAGGCACAGCAGTTTGATCAGTTGAAGTGCCCAGATCAGGGCCAGGTTGGAATAAGAAGCATCGGAAAAATGGTCGATAAATAATTTGGGTTTGAGCAAAATGGCAGGCATGGCATAAAAAAAGCCCGGATTGAGAATTTTGATCAGCAACAGGCCCAGCAGCGGAATGAGCACCACCCAGCTAATGCTGTAGTGCAGGCGCAGCCTGGCAGCGTTGGTGCGTAGGGGCTGGAAAAAGCTGTGATAGTCTGCCGTGCGGTAACCCGATTTGTCTATCCAGAAATTAGGGACCAGGTCCATGCAGGCAGGATCATAAGGATATTCGTTGAGGAAAAAGAGGTGATTTCCTTCATCGAACGACTCCACCTCCACAAATCCCAGCTGTGCACACAGGGCCCGCAGCTGCCTGTCGGGCGGATACAGAAAAAAGATATGGCGGATGCGGTGTTTGATCAGCGGATGCAGCAGGCGGTAAGCATCGGCCAGATCAAAGCAGTAGGCATGCGAGCGGTAATAGGGGGCCACCAGGGCCACGGTATCGGCGGCGGCTACCCGCGGCAGGGGGTTTTGCTTCAATACTCGCAGTTGATCTTTGTCCACCAGCAGGGGAGGATATAGCATGGACAAAAAGGGAGTAGGATGAAAGGGGCGCCCTTTAGCAACAGTCAGGTTGATTTTCAGCTGGTTGGGTTGGTGGGGGCGCAGCCATTGCGCCAAAAGGGGAATATGCTGTACCTGAAGGGGATGGTCAAAAACGCCCAGGTAGCGTTCGTTCAGTTCTACTTCCACCTGCCAGCCAGCCCCTTGCAGGTAGAGGAAGAGGGTATCGGGGGGCAGGCAATCCAGTTGGAAATGGGTATAAACAGCTAATTGTTTGAGTCTGGTATCCATGAGGGGGATTTCCCTAAGCTTGCCATCCTCTTCGTACCAGGGGCCTTCCAGGGTTGCAAGCCGGGGCGTTTGCAGCAGGGAAAAGGGGTAGGCTGTTTCCAGACTGTCGGGCATGGCCCTGAGGCTGCCACCGAGGCAGGCCCAAAGCATGCAGGTGATAAGCGGGCAGAGCGAGTGCACACGAAAAAAAAGTGAACAGCCAAACATCTTATGTACAGGTGAGCTGAGCATTAAACAGGAAACGGTTCTTTCCTTTGCTTCATTGTTTAGAGTAATCAGGGGATGCAAAGGTAAGCAAAAAGTATGAATGGTACGGCTTATTTGTGTTTATTTGGGCATGCAAATATTCCTGGCAGAACTCATAGGCCACAATCAGGCGCTACTGCGGGGCAGTGAGGCTCATCACTGCACGCGTGTGCTGCGCCATCGTGCGGGCGATGTGATTCACTGTATTGATGGCAGGGGGAATAAATACGTAGGCACCATAGAGCGGGTGGAAAAGGAAGAGGTGCTGCTGAGGCTGGATGAACGTGAAAGGGAATGGGGAGAAAAATCCTGCCATATTTGTTTGGGGGTTTCGCCCCTGCGGTTGAAAGACCGCTTTGAATGGCTGGTGGAAAAGGCCGTAGAGCTTGGGGTAAATGAAATCGTGCCGGTGGTGTGTGCCCGTACTTTTCCCCACAGGGGCAAATGGAAGCCCGCGCGCCTGGAAAACATCCTGCTTACGGCCACCAAGCAGTGCAAACGAAGTCGCATTCCGCAGCTTCACCCCCCGCTGTCCCTGCCTGATTTTTTGCAGCGGCAGCCGGCTGCACTGGCCCTGATGGGTTATTGCGAGGCACCTACTTCGCTGAAGCAGGTGCTGAAGCAGGCGCCTGAGGCGCCTGCTTCGGTGGTGGTATTGATTGGGCCTGAGGGCGACTTCAGCCAGGAAGAGGTGGCAAAAGCCCAGGCGGCCGGCTACAGGCCTGTACACTTTGGCCCCGGGCGCCTGAGAACGGAAACGGCGGTGGCCTTTCTGCTAAGCGTGCTAAAGTGGGAATGGGGGTATTGAAGGGGGATGTTGCAGCTTCCAAACTTTCCTCCTATCTTGACGGCATGAGCGAACATTCCAATACCTTGAAGCGCACCCTGGGTCCGCTTATGTTGTGGGGCCTGGGGGTAGGTTATGTCATTTCCGGCATGTATTTTGGCTGGAACCTGGGCCTGCCCCAGGGCGGCACCCTGGGACTGGCCATTGCCACTTTTTTCATTACCCTGATGTACCTCACCTTTACTTTTGGCTATACGGAGCTGGCCTGCGCCATACCCAAAGCCGGGGGTGCATTTGACTATGCCCACCGCGCCCTGGGGCGCGACTGGGGGTTTATTGGAGGCATGGCGCAAAACATTGAATTTATTTTTGCCCCCCCTGCCATTGCCTTTGCTATTGGAGGCTATTTTCAGTTGTTTTTTCCCCATGAATTTACGCTGCTGGGCATGAACATGACGGCTGGCGAACTCGTTTTGCCTATCGCCATCATTGCCTATTTTATTTTTACTGGTATTAATATATATGGTATAGAGGCTGCGGCCAGCTTTGAGTTGCTCATCACGGTGGTGGCGGTCATCGGCCTGCTGATTTTTGCGGGCACGACTTTGCCTGAGTTTGAGTGGGCCAATTTGCAGGCCAATGCCCTGCCAAATGGATACAGCGGGATATTTGCGGCCATTCCCTTTGCCATCTGGTTTTACCTGGCCATAGAAGGGGTAGCCAATGTGGCCGAAGAGACCATCAACCCTCAACGCAATGTACTGATCGGTTTTGGCTCAGCCATTCTCACCCTGGTGAGCTTATGCTTTCTCACCTTTTGTGCCGCAGTGGGTGTAGCAGGCTGGGAGGCGGTAGTATTTCCGGACGGTACCCCTGCCTCGGGTACCTCAGACTCTCCCCTGCCCATGGCCATGGCTCAGGTGTTGGGCGAAACCCATTTTCTCTATAAACTGCTCATTTTCATTGGACTTTTTGGTCTGGTGGCTTCCTTTCACGGCATCATACTGGCGGCGGGCAGGGCAACTTTCGAGTTTGGGCGGCTGGGCTATGCCCCCCGGCTGCTGGGCAAGGTACATCCCCACAGGCAAACTCCCGCCAATGCACTGCTGTTCAACATGGGCATCGGCATTGTGGCCCTGTTTACGGGAAAGACGGGGGAAATCATCACCATTGCCTGCTTTGGTGCGCTGAGCTTGTACATCATTTCCATGATTTCGCTTTTTGCCCTGCGCAGGCGGGAGCCCGACCTTGAGCGTCCCTTCCGGGTGCCACTGTACCCTGTTTTTCCGGCAGTGGCGCTGGTTATTGCCAGCATTGCCCTGGTGGCCATCACGGTTTACAACCCCCTCCTGGCGCTCATCTATGCAGGCATACTGGGACTGAGCTACGGGTATTTCAAGCTGTTTGTGAAGGAATAAATACAAAAAAGCGGCCCCCCATGGGGGCCGCCTTAATTATCCTCAAATGAAGTTCATTTCAAACAGGAAAAAAGTGTTTAGCCATTTCCCTACTCTACAACAATAAACTTGGGAGTCTCCGTAACCGTTACCGAAACGGTTCCATTGTTAATGCTGATGCCCGTTTTGGCGGTGGTGGGCTGGTTGGTTTGCAGTTCCATGAGGGTGGCGCTGGTGCCCGTTACGGGTAGCTGGTAGTTTTGTACGACATTGTTTTCAGCTGTTGGGCTCCAGACGACATAAATTGTTTTGTTGCCGTCGCGCATCTCATAAATTTCCACATCATTGCGTCCACTGGGTACCACCTGTACGAAGGTAGCGTTTTGCAGCACTTCGAGGGTTCCGGCGGTAAAGTACCAGGGAATGAGGGCAATGCTGTTGTTGCCGTCAATGAGGCCGGAGCTGCCAAAGAGCCAGCCGCCACCACCTGCCCACACGTGGTCAATCATGTACTGTATGCACTGGTCTATGCCAGCAGCAAACAGGGCCAGGTAAGAGCGCACCAGCCAGTCGGCCTGTACGCGTTCACTGGGCGTATTGCCAATGGGGCGTGCCTGCTGTGGGCTGCCATCGCGGTCGTAGCCTATTTCGCCTACAATGATGGGGATGTTGCCAAAGAGGCCGTGAATGTGGTTCACCATGTTTTCGGCGTACTGGCGCAGCCCTCCCCAGGACTCGGGGTGAGTAGCTCCCCCGCTGAAGTCAATGGCCTGCTTGTAGCTTTCGTGCTGGGCATAGGTCCTGTTCCAGTAAATATGCACCTGAAACTCGTCAGCGGGCAGCTCGCCATTGTTGAATTCATCAATCCAGCGTTTGGTACGTGCCAGCTGGTCGCGGTCAAATTTCACCATACCGGGCCAAACTACCTTGATATCGAGGTTTTCCTGGTGGCG
>RFHT01000154.1 GCA_003696835.1 Bacteroidota bacterium | reverse complement strand
GCAATTTAGCATCAGATAACGAGTGTTTAGGTACGATTGTCTGACAGCAGTTGTATCACGAGCAGGCTGCCACGGTGGTGGCAGTCTGCCAATAACACCGCCCGATTAGCTAAAACCCTAAAACACAGACACATGAAGCGTCTCACCCTATTTACCCAAATGAACCTGCTCATGGCCCTGCTACTGGCTGTGGGTATGAGCCTGCCGGGCAGCCTGCATGCCCAGCGGCTGGAAGAAGCTGCCCGTCTGGCCCAGCAGGGCCAGTACGCACAGGCCGAAGTTTTGTATCACCAGATGATACAGCAAAACCCCAATCTTATCGCTGCGCGCATAGGCAGTGCCTACAACAACTCCTGGCAGGGCCGCTATGCCCAGGCCGAACGCGAATTCCGGCTCATCCTGGAGCAGGAGCCCGGAAACGAAGAAGCCCTCATGGGGCTGGGCTATACCCTGGCCTGGGCAGGCAAGTACCGCCAGGCAAAGGAGCCGTTCAGGCAGATCCTGGAGCAAAACCCCACCCATACCGAAGCCCGCAAAGGGCTGGCTTATGTCTATCTATGGCAGGGTAGGGGAGCGGAAGCAGCAAGAAGGTTCAGGCTGCTGCTGGAAGATGCTCCCTACCAGGTGGAGTACCACATTGCCCTGGGGCAGGCCTACCTGCTGGAAAACCGTACCCTGCAGGCACGCCAGGCCTTTGAGCAGGCCAAAGCCCTGGAGCCCGGCCGCAGCGAAATAGACGCCCACCTGCGCGCCGTACAGCTGGCGCCTGCCTTCCTGGAAATTGATGGCTGGGGCGGCCTTACCCGCTTTCAGCAAACCAATAAATGGGGTCCGAGGGCATTTCAACTCAAGGTGCAAGCCCTCAGAACGCTCAGCCTGTGGGCCCGCTACGACAACTCCCTCACCCTGGACAATTTGTCGCTCATACAGAAAAACCAGGGCGCCGGGGCCTATTTCCTGGGAGGCTATGCCCACTGGAACCCCCGCCTGGGTACCCGTCTGGAGTGGGGCTACCGCTCCATACCCGAAGCCGGTGAGCAGTGGCTGGCCCAGGGTGAGCAGGTGCTCTATTTGCCCGGAGGGAAAGCCGTCAAAGCAGGGGGCTTTGCCGCCCTGAGCAGCAGCCTGCCCACCGAATGGACCGCTTACGGGGCCATTCACCTGCCGCTGAGTCCGGCTTTTGCCATAGAACCCACCTACTTCTATACCCAGCCCGGCATGGCCACTGCCAGCGAACACCGCCTGATGCTCACGGCCAAGTATGCCAGCCCCCAAAAATGGCAGCTCAACCTGGGCGGCCTGGCAGGCAGAAGCATCTACCCCGATGCAGCCCTGAGCGGCAACCTCTATGGGGGCTATTTTATGGGTATGCTTCCCGTAGGGCCGGTTCACTGGATGCAGATCCTGGCCCGCTACGAAAAGGGTACCGTGGATGAATTTTTTACCCTGGCCCTGGGTTTTAAGTTCCGGCTGGAAAAATAACCCCTGTTTTTTTAACACATACATAACCCCTTTCAACGCAATATATCATGATACCTTTTATCCAATTTCGTGAAACGGACCCAAATATGCACTTAACTGCAGAGGCGATTGCCTTACCCGAAAAAACACTTGTTCAGTCTCCTAAAAATGCACAGTCTTCTCCTGTTCAGCCTGGCCGCTTTAGCCAAAGACCTAAGCCTTACCTGTACCTCTTTATTTTTGGAAGTTGGCTGGCTACCCTCTTTTGGTTTCATCCCCGCCTGGTGCAGCTGCTCGACATGGCCTACAATCCGGTGAGTTGGCTGGCCCTGGGCTTTTTCATCGCGTTTGTGGAATTTGCCTGGCTCTACGGCATGTACAACCTGGGGGTGATTGTGTTTGCCATCATTCACCGTTTGCTGTACCGCAAAATTGACCGCAATGATTTGCCTAAAATCGACCCGGCAAATGCACCGGCGGTGGCCATTCTCTACACCACCTGCAACGACTTTGTGCCCGAAAGCGTGGAGTCCTGTGTGAAGCAGGATTACCCCAACTACAAGGTGTACCTGCTCGACGACAGCTCCGATCCCGAATACCAGGCCAAAGTAGATGCCTTTGCCGCCAAATACCCGGAGCTCACCCGTGTGGTGCGCCGCCCGGACCGCAAGGCTTTCAAAGCAGGCAACATGAACCACGGCCTGGAACATGCCGCTGTAGAGGAGCCCTACTTCGCCATAGCCGATGCCGATGAAATTTTGCCACCCGATTTTCTCTCCAAGCTCGTGCCCTATATGGAGGCCGACCCCAAGGTGGGCTTCGTACAGGCCAACCACCGCGCCAACCCCGCCACAAAGAGCAAGCTGTCGCGTTCGCAGGGCATTGGCATCGACATTCACTGGAAGTGGTACCAGCCCTTGCGCAATGAGTTTGGTTTTGTGATGTTTCTGGGCCATGGCGCCCTGCTGAGGCGCAAGTGCTGGGAAGAAATTGGAGGCTTTCCCGACATCGTGAGCGAAGACCTGGGCTTTGCCATACACGCACGCGAAAATGGCTACAGAGGACACTTTGTGGAAGATGTGATCTGCTTTGAAGATTTTCCCGACAATGTGCGAGCCTTCCGCATACGCCATATCAAATGGACCCGGGGTACCTGTGAGTTTTTGGCCAAGAAGGGCAAATGGTTGTTCAAGGCCAAAAACATCAGTTGGACTGAAAAGCTGGATATTTTCTTCCCCACCATGAACCTGCCGCTCACCTTGTTTTACTTTGCGTTCATGCTGGTGGCCAACCTGGCCCTGCCCGCCCTGTTTGGCAAAGCTCAGCCCATCACCTACGTACTGGGGGGGCAGGAGGTGGTCATGCCCATTATCACCCTGGATGAAGGATTTAATGTCATTTTTACGCCTGATTTTTTCCTCATCACCATCCTGACGTTCTTTGCGCCTGTGCTGTGTTTTATCCTTTCGCTTGCACACAGGCCCCTTACCCTCTTTCGTTTTTTGAGCCACAGTACGGCCCTCTATGCCGCACTGGGGCCCCTCTCCAGCGTAGGGGTAATTGCTTACCTTCTATCTGGCGGCAAGGCCTTTTCCTGGTAACCGGCGATACCAAGCAGGCCGAGCACCACGATGGCCGCTCTGGCGCCAGGCACTTTTTCCAGCGCATACGCAATGGCTACCGCGAGCTCATTGCCAAAAGCCACCCCGACAAAAAGGTGATACAGGGAATCGAAATCTTTACGGGCTTACTCTTTACCATACTGTGCGTGCTCATGTTTCAGATTTCCTTTATGGGCCTGTGCCTGGCCTTTATCCTGCTGGCCGTGATGCACCATATTCCCTGGGAAAACCGCATCATTCAGGTATTGGTCTATCTGCCCTTTGCCCTCATCCTGCTGGGCGTAAGCCTGGGCGCCATGAGTGCCTTTGGCATGCAAACCGTCTTTTTCGGTTATGGCTTCCACTTCTGAGCATCCCTGAGTACCTAAACACTTTTTCATTATCTGTCAGACTTTCAACCACCGGGATCATGTACAAATATCTTTTTTTCACCATTTCATGGCTGGCCTGCGGCTTATCCCTTGTGCAGGCCGGCCATTTTCCTCCTGGCTTTACCGAGGAGCTCATTGCTACCGACCTCAACCCCGTGGCCCTGACCATGGACCCGCACGGCCGGGTATGGATAGCCGAAAAACACGGCCTGGTACGCATCATCGACCAGCAGGGGCAGATGCTGCCCGATCCATTTATACAGCTGGAAGTAGATGACTTCAATGAGCGGGGGCTGCTGGGCATTGCCCTGCACCCGCAGTTTGAGCAGTTTCCCTTTGTTTATCTTTACTACACCGTACCCAATGCCCGGCACAACCGGGTGAGCCGCTTTCTGGCCAATGGCGACCTGGCCGTGCCAGGCAGCGAAGAGGTATTGCTGGAACTCGACCCCCTCACAGGCAGCGTGCACAATGGAGGGGGCATGGTATTTGGCGCCGACGGCATGTTGTACATCGCCACCGGCGATGCGGCCGAGTCCACCAATGGCCAAAAACTCAACAGCCTGCACGCCAAAATCCTGCGCCTGCATCCCGATGGCAGCATTCCGCGCAGCAATCCCTTTTACCATCAGCTGGAGGGCAAATACCGTGCGGTATGGGCCTATGGGCTGCGCAACCCCTTCTCTCTGGCGTACGACTACGAAAACGACCGCCTCTTTGCCTGCGATGTGGGCCTGGGAGATTATGAGGAAATAGATGTGATCGAGCCGGGCAAGAACTATGGCTGGCCCATTGTGGAAGGCCCCGCAGGCGGGCAAAGCCTGCCCCAAGACTACCAGGATCCCCTCTATGCCTACAGCCATGATGAGGGCTGTGCCATTGTGGGAGCGGCATTTTACCAGCCTCAGCAGCCAGTTTTTCCCCAACGCTACCACCATCAATTTTTCTTTGCCGATTACTGCAACAACTACATCAAAGTCCTCAACCCCGACAGCGGTGAGGTGGAGGAGACCTTTGCCACGGGAGTGGAACGTCCCCTGGCTTTTTGGGTGGATGTCCAAAGCGGCAACATGTACTTTCTCTCCCGGGCGGGCATTGGCAGCGGGTCCGAAGACGACAACACCCGTACCCGCCAGGGCAGCCTGTGGAAAATCGGCTACCAGGGCAATGGCAAACCTTTTATTTCGGTTCAGCCAGAGTCTGTGCTCAGCCCCAGAGACGAGGAGGTAACCTTCTCCATCAGGGCCGGTGGCTCCCGGCCGCTTACTTATCAGTGGCAAAGAGACGGGGCCAACATAGCCGGCGCCACAGCTGCCAGCTACACTTTGGATCAGGTGAGCCTGGCCGATGACGGCAGCACCTTCAGGTGCCTGGTGCGCAATGCCGAAGGGGCCGACACCAGCCGCGTGGCCAGGCTGTACGTAACCGCCAACCGGCGACCCCAGCCGCGTATCATCCTGCCCCAAAACGCCACTACTTTCCAGGCAGGAGACCTCATTCACTTCCAAGGAACGGCCACCGACCCCGAAGAGGGCAACCTGGGCGTGCAGGCCCTCAGCTGGCGCGTGGACTGGCACCACGACCAACATACCCATCCCGTGCTAACCAGCTTGCCGGGCGTGGCTTCCGGCTTCTGGGAAGTGCCCCGCATCAACGAAACCGATCCCGACGTGTGGTACCGCATTTATCTAACCGCCACCGATGCACAAGGACTCAGCAAAACCGTTTATCACGAGCTCTTCCCCGATTTTGCCCATATAAATTTCCAGGCCAATGCCCCCATTACCCTCAACGTGGACGGTGCCCTGCGCCAGCTGCCAGCGCAGGTGAAGAGCATCAAAGGCCTGCAGCGCGTGCTGCTGGCGCCCGAGGTGCAAATTGTGGGCGACAGCATTTACTACTTTGAAGCATGGGACGACGGTAGCACCCAAAGGCAAAAAATATTCTATACCCCCTTGCAGGATACCACTATAGGGTTGCGGTACGGGCGCGTTCCCCTCGGAACGGGAAGCGGCTTGTTTGCCCAGTATTTTTACGACCCTGCCCTGGATTTTAGCGGGCAGGTACTGCTCGAACGCACCGATAGCGTGGTCAACTTCCGCTGGGATGCTTCTTCCCCGGATCCGGCCCTGATTCCTTCGGACAGCTTCACTGTCAGGTGGCTGGGAGAAGTGCAGGCACTGCTGACCGATACTTATACCTTTTATGTGCGCTCCGACGACGGCGCCCGGCTCTGGGTCAATGATGAACTGCTGATTGATCAGTGGCACCCCCAGGCTACCGAAGAGCACGAAGGCCGGATTGAACTGCAAGCCGGGCAGCGGGTTCCCATTCGCCTGGAATACATGGAGGTTGGGGGAGGTGCCAACGTGGCCCTCAGCTGGAGCAACAGCAAGCTGGTCAAGCAAATCATTCCCCGCAGGCAGCTCTACCCCTTGCAGGGAGGTACGGTGGCAGGTACCCTCTGGCTGGATCGCAACAAAGACCTCCACCTGGAGGAATCCGATGTGCCGCTGCAGCAACTTGCCGTGTTGTTGTTTAAGGCCGAAGACCAGCAGTTGGTGGCCACCACCCAAACCGACCATTTGGGCCACTATGAATTTAACTTTCTCAAGCCCCACACTTACTTTCTACAAATGGTGGTGCCCAACGCCAGTATGAAGGTCTATCCAGCCCAGATACTCAGCCTGGCTGGCCAAAGCCCAGATTTTGAACTGGCTGCAGGCGCCACCTTTACCCTGGATGTTCCCTTTTTCGAAGGACTGGCCCACCCGCCGGCCCGGCGTCCAGCCCTTTACCCCAACCCGGTGAGTAGCCAGGTGTTCCTCCAAATGGATGAGATAGACAAACGCCTGTTAACCGCCAGTTGGTACAACAATACGGGACAAAGGGTGCAGCAACTGCAAATACCCGTGCAGCAACACCGGCTTTATACCCTGGACATGGGCGGCCTGGCAGCGGGCATGTACCTGCTGGAAGTTCGCAGCAGCAAGGCTGTTTATCATTATAAAGTAATCAAACAAGAATGAACGGCCTGGCTGTTAATGGATTATAAAAAAAACTCACATTTAGTAAAAAATAAACAAAAAATGGTTGATTTTTCCCGTAAAAAGATTGATTGCAAAAATATTGAGTGGACAAAACGGCTCACAAGCCAAAAAATTAATCTTTTGCGGCTTCTTGTACAGCTGCTATCTTAGAGGCAGCACAATTCACTTATCCTAAAAGGTAAACTCACATGGCACATATTAAAATTACCATATATGCAATGCTTCTGTGCCTGCTTTTTCCAGCGGCATTTGCCCAGCAAAAAGAGGCACAGTCTGGACGTATCCTGATCAAAACCGGAGAAACGGCCCCAGACAACCGGCTTTCGGCCTGGATGCAGGCCCAGTCGTATCAGCTCTACAGAAATATACCCGAACTGGGGCTACAGGTATGGGCGCCCATTCGCGAAGCACAGTCTTTCGAAGCCTTATCGGCCCGCTTGCACAGGCAGTTTCCCGATATGCTGCGCCAAGAGCGGATCCTGATGGAAGCCGATGTGCAGTATGAAAGTCAGATGATTCCCAACGACCCGGAATTTTACCGGCAGTGGAGCCTGCGTAATACCGGCCAATACGCCCCCAACTCCCTGGCCAGCATACAGGCCACCGAGGCCTGGGAATTGCAGCAAGGCGACAGCAGCGTGGTAGTGGGGGTCATCGATTCGGGCATCGACTGGCAGCACCCCGACCTGATCCACAACATCTGGCAAAACCTGGGCGAAGACCTGGACGGCGATGGAAGGGTGCTGGAGTTTATCGACGGTCAATGGCAATTTGACCCCGATGATGAAGACGGCCTGGATACAGATGGAAACGGCTATGCCGACGATTTCATCGGCTGGGACTTTGTAAACAACGACAATGACCCTACCGACGACCATATCTTTGGGCATGGCACCCACGTAGCGGGTATCATTGCCGCCGAAGGCAACAACGGCATTGGCGTGAGTGGTGTGAGCTGGCATGCGACCCTCATGCCGTTGAAATTTCTCAACGCACAGGGGAATGGCTTTAGTTCGGATGCCATAGCTGCACTTTCTTACGCCCATGCCATGGGAGCTCACCTTACAAATAACAGCTGGGGAAGTGGTGTGTTTAGTCAGCTGATGCTGGAGGCCATAGCGGCTTATGGCCGGCCTTTTGTTGCAGCTGCTGGGAATAATTATGGGAACAACAACGACCTCGCACCGCTTTTCCCGGCTTCTTATGACTTGCCCAACATCCTGGCTGTAGCCGCCAGTGATTTTCAGGACCAACTGGCCTCCTTTTCCAATACGGGAGCATTCTCAGTAGATTTTGCGGCTCCGGGTGTGGGCATTTACAGTACGTTGCCGGGTGGTAGATATGGGTTCCTCAATGGAACGTCTATGGCCGCTCCGCATGTGAGTGGCGCAGTGTGTCTGTTACTTTCCGATGAGCCGGATCTTTCTGCCGAAATGGTGAAAGACCGGTTCTTTCGGTCGGTAGATGCTGTACCGGCTATGCAGGCTAAGACCGTATCAGGAGGGCGACTCAATGTATTCCGCCTGTTGCAGCGCCCCATCAGCTTTCAGGCTCAGCTATCAGATGCCAACCTCAGGGCCACTGGCCTGGCCCGCAGCAGGGGGCAGGGGTACATGATACTGGCCCAAAATGGCGATATGGCCGAAATCATTCAACTCAACGCCCGTGGCGAGTGGCAGCAGGCACAGGTATTTACCCAGCAGGGAAGGCAGCAATTCTCGCATGGCTTCCAGGCCGATGACGGCAAATGGTGGCTGGCAGGCCAAACCGAATTTTCCGGCCAGCAACACGCTGTGCTCAGCCTGCTGGATGAGTCGGCAGCCTTGCTGTGGCAAAAGCAGTACGGCACCGACGGGGCCGACGCCTTTCAGCACGTCCTCATGGGCGAAGACGGTAAGGTATATGCCCTGGGAAGCAGCCGGGGGGGGAGTCTGGGTACTGAAGCCCTGCTGCTGGTACAACTGGACAATGCCGGAAACCTGCTGTGGCAAAAGACCTTTGTAGCTGGTTTTTCCGACCTGGAAATCAGCGGGGCTGTAGCCACCCGCGACGGTGGCCTCATGGGCCTGGCCAGCAGCCGCTCCAGCGGAAATTTCCGGGCCGTATTGTTTAAAATTGCTGCAAATGGCAGCATGGAATGGGCCCGCTACTGGCACCTGCCTGCCTATACTGATACACGGGGAATGGGCATCATTGCCGAAGAACGGGAATTGAATGATGACGATCACGACCCCCTGGATGACGAGTTCCAAATGGCCCTGCTGGCCGAAAACGGCAATGACACCCAA
Organism: Bacteroidota bacterium; assembly: GCA_003696835.1. Taxonomy (GTDB): domain Bacteria; phylum Bacteroidota; class Bacteroidia; order J057; family J057; genus J057. The sequence continues at coordinate 304 of RFHT01000154.1, read as the reverse complement.
CTGCTGGTGGTAGAAATCAACGCACTGGGGCATGCCACCGACGTGGAAAACTACCGCCTGCCGGCTTTGCGCGGGCCCATAGGTATTCAGCACATTGCCGGTGATGGTTTCCAACTCTCTGGCAGCGTGGAGGATGTACAGGGCACCTCCGTCTGGATGGCCCAAAGCGACAAGCATGGCATTATTCAGTGGAGCAGGCGCTATTTTGCCGACAGTACCAGCCTGTTTGCCCTCACCCTGCAACATACCCTTGACGGTGGAGCTGCCCTGCTGGCCAACAGGGAGTCGGGCGGCCTGCAGTTGG
>RFHT01000153.1 GCA_003696835.1 Bacteroidota bacterium | reverse complement strand
GGAAAAAGTAATTGGCAAGTTAAGCAGGAAAAGACCAAGCCCATTATTGAGGGGAAAAGAAGAAATATGGGCTGCAGCAGTAGTTCACGCAATTGGTCAGGTTAATTTTTTGTATGACAAATCATTTGAGCCTTATATCACATTTGATGAATTAAATGAATATTTTGGAACAAAAAAGTCAAGTGTCGGAAACAAAGCAGCGAAAATTAGAAAGATGTTCAAAATGGATAAATTGACCAATTTCGATTTTATGACTGATAGTATAAAAAAAGAACATCCAATTTATAATATAGTAATGGTAGATGGATTTATGGTCCCAATTTCATCAATACCGGAAGAATATCAACAAATAGTGAGAGAGGTAAGAGAGCAAGGAGGAGATATTCAATTTTGGACGAAACGAAAAAAATAAAGAAGCCAACACCCAACAAAGCATACCCATTAAGTGTCCCTAAGCGGGCCACCTGCGGGTATGCGAGCCGTTGGCGGAGCTTGAAGAAAAAGCCCGGCTGCGGTCTGTGAGTAAACAGGCAAGCTCCTCCAACAAAGTGTGTACTGGCCCGGCAGGGCAGGACTTCGCTGAGCCTTAGCTAAACTCGTTCTGTGAAATATAATATACATTCATACGCCATTGCGATTAAGTAGCAAATATGCTACCTTTGTGATATGACGGCCAAACAAGTGGAAAAACTAATCAAAGCGAAAGGATGGTATTTTGATCGTCAAAATGGAAGTCATAAAATTTACAAACATGCTGAGATCCCGGGCATAGTTGTGATTCCTTTTCATGGCAAGCGGGACCTTCCCAAAGGCACATTAAATTCAATATTGAAAAAGGCACAAATAAAGTAAATATGGAAACCTTAAACGCCGTAATAGAAAGAAATGAAGAGGGGTTCTATGCTTATGTTGAACAAATTGATGGATGCGTCGCTGGAGGCTCATCTTATTCAGAGGTAAAGAAGAATTTGGAAGAAATGATCAATCTATTTATTGAGGAAGACCCCACCCTCAACAAAAAATATAAAAATGGCTATAAGCTCAAATTCGAAGTCAGCCTCGACTCCGTATTTGAACTATTACCTGAAATAAATATCAGCCAGCTTGCAAAACTTGGCAAACTGAATCCAGGATTATTAAGACAATATGTTTCAGGAAGTAAAAAGGCTTCTGAAAAACAAGCTCAGCGAGTAATGGAAGCATTAGGCAAGCTGGCAAACAAGCTGAATTCCATATCATTGACCACATAAGGAAAAAAATCCACGCCAACAGCTAGGCGCCCATGTACGGGCCGCAAGGCCCCCCCGGCAACTCCCCCCCAGCCCCCGCTGGCTACTGAACAAGCAGCAACTCAAAGCAAGCGAACTGGCCCAAATCCTTCGGCTTTTTAAAAATGAATACTGCCAGGTAATTTCCTCGCCAGCTACTTGACAATCTGCTGAAATATACCCAAATTTACTCTCCCCCGCAGGCAGTACGGCTGATGGGTGGTGAATAGGCAGGTGGTATATACGCCATATTGTGTTTAGGTGGTAGGTGGGTAGCATTAAAAAAGACAATTGCCTCATTGAAAATGACGAGTAATGACAAACATAAATTGATACAGCCCTACTTTACGACTGGACTGACTATACTTGATCGACAGTGTAACGGGACAAAAACAATCCCAGACGGACATAAAACTAAAAAGACCGACCGCTTCGCATTTATAATTATAATAATTTCTGTTACAGCTCATTTGGAAAGCCGCGCCAGCCAGCATACAGTCCAAGCTTTGCAAAAGAGCCAAATTTATCACCCGCAATTTTTAGATTTCAGTTAAGACATCGACAGACAGCATGGAGAAACTTGGAGCATATAACAGGGTAAGTGAAATTCAGGAAACGAATAACGCATTCCTTTTTGATGTTCAAGGCCCAGATGCAACGATCTACTTTGCGAAGGTTCCAAAAAACCTTGAGGCGGGTAGTTCGGCAGCCCGACAATTCAACTCGGTATCAAGACACCTCAAGAAAATCAAATCTGAGTTCATCAATAAGGTAATTGATGCAGGAACCGATGAAGATACAGGAACGTATTTCATGATTTTGGAAAAGGTGGAAAACGCAAGGCCACTTGAAGAGTTTGTTGAATCCGAAAACCAAGCGTCTCCAATCTATCTGAAGCAGCTATTGCAGATTTGGTATAACTGCGCTGAAGCTCTCGACCTTGCTTCTCAAAAGAACATATTCCACAAGGACCTGCACCCAAGAAACATCTTAATAACTGATGAAAACAAACCTGTAATCATTGACTTTGGCATCTCAATTCTGGAGCATACCATTTCAAAAAAACCACCTGAGAATGAGTTTAGCAACAAGTTCTCTGCACCGGAATTGATTCAAAAGAGCGAAAATCGCTTACAAGCCAGAACTGACTTCTACTCCCTATCCCTGTGTATTTTGTATTCACTTCTCGGCCACAAGCTTTTCTATGAAGATGAAAACAATGAAAGCAGACTTCAAAAGTTTGTAGAACTGTACAAGGATTATGTCTCCAATGAGGGAATTGAAGCATTTCAAATCGTTTTCAAAAAATCATTTGCAGTTGACCCTGAACAACGGTACTTCCGATATACTGAATTGCGAGATGCAATAAACCACCTATTTGAGGTAATCAACCACACGCCTGAAAAACCCTTTGCGCTTTCGATCTTCGAACGGGATGTAATTGACCGCTTCGTTCAAGAAGCAAACACACACGGATTATCATTTGCTGTAAACGAAAGGCGACATTACCGCCACAAATTCGTAATTGCCAAACTTGCTACTCCAAATTTCTTCGCTAATTGGGCTACAGCCTCAAACAAAGGCAACTGTCTTGAAGTGAAAAGAATCAAATCGGTTGAAAGCTTAGAGCAAAATGAAGCACGAAATCATGCTTGGATTTTAGAAAACGGTCAACTGCTTGTAGGTGTAAATTTTGTTGCCAAAAATCCCCGAGAAGTCACTCCTGACGGTTATTATGATGTGCTTGCATTTCTTGAAAAGCTACATCTCGACAAAAGGGAAACTACTAAATCTACACTTGACCGCACACCAAGAAAAATTCTAAAGGACTACATGACCTTGTTGAATGAAGAAATTCAACACCTAAGGAGTCATGCTTTCAAAGTCAGATATACGGATTTTGAGGTTCACGGAAGCAGTGAAGCTTCATTCAAGATTGTATTGGATGAAAATGTTACGGCCGAAGAAGTAAACAACTTTCTTGGCCGTTCGAGAGCTTCTTTCAGAAAAGGCAATGAGGTTGTGCTCCTGGCGTGTCCAAATGACAGTGGAAATGATGCTGAGAGCATCGGATTCAGCACAACATTTGACCGCAATGAAAGCAAACTGTTAATCAAAGACTTTCCTTCAAAGAGAAAAGAAGAAATTCCATTGAAGGGTTTCTTAATTGAGGATACATCTTTGATGGAGATACAATACAAGCGGCAGATAAATGCCATCAAAAATTACCAGTTTGGTAACATTACCAACCCTGAATTACGCAAGTATCTTTTTCAACCAGAGAACCTCAAACATTTAGCTGATGATTTGGGACAACTCAATGCAGAACTTGAAATTCTTTCAACCGATAAAAACGGTTCGACCGTTAAGTTTGAGGTTGCCCAGGTAGCTGCCATTCTGAAATCCCTGTACAGACCACCAATAACAATCATACAAGGCCCTCCCGGAACTGGAAAAACAACGGTAATCACAGAAATCATTCGGCAAATATTAGCTAAGGACAAACAAGCAAAAATCCTAATCACTTCCCAAACGAACTTGGCAGTTGACAACGTGCTTTCGAGAATGTCAGACATTCCTGGGGTTAGTTTCATCAGGCTTGGCAGAAACATAGAGGACAGCGTACTCAGTGAACATTCGTTTGAGAACAAATTGAATCTTTGGGCAAGAAAAACCAAAAGCGAATCAGATAGGAACTTTGCGGAAAGAAAACGAACAATTGATTCCAGCAAAAATCTATCTCCGGTACTGAATCTCATTGCAAAGGAGGTCAATAAAAAACAGGATTGGCAAGTTGCGAAAAGAGAGCTCAAACGAATCCTAACAAGACCTTGTGCGAGGGGCTTTGAAAACCTATACGACTTTATTGACAACAAAATCGAATTTCAAAAAGAGCTTTCAAAGCATTTAGGTGAAGAACACAGCCATCTCCACAAATTAGAAGGGCTTAAAAGAAGATGGAATTCAATTCTGTCCAACATTGAGAATTATGATGCCTTAAAGTCGAAATACATATCGAGCATCAACATTGTTGGGGCAACTGCAAATCACATAGCTGCTGGCAAATACAGAGATTTCAATTTTGAGTTTGATTATGTAATAATGGATGAGGCTGCTAAAGCCACACCTGCAGAAACACTTGTGCCTATCAACATGGCTCACAACTTGATATTAGTTGGAGATCATGAACAGCTTCCGCCATTGGTTACGGCTACCGAATCCGTAAAAAAGCAAGTTGAGAAAAAGTTAAACACAGAGGGTGAGGTGATTGATTTCGACAAAATCTACCTTGACCAACCAAGCCTTTTTGAAATAATGTATGATGGTTCCCCGGAGGAATTCAAAGAGATGCTTGACCTGCAATTTCGTATGCCAAAACAAATTGGCGACATCATATCCAGCTTAGTTTACAAGAACAAACTGCGGTCAAGCGAAAAGAGCGGAAAGCCGCACCAACTTAAACTCAAAGCCACCACATCAATGTTCATGTGTGACATAAGAAAGTTCCCCAATCGTTTTCATGAAGTTGATAGAATCAGCAAGTCGTCATTTAATCGTGCAAGTGCAAAAACGATTGTAGAGATTCTCTCAAAGATTGATGCATATAAAGATTTGCTTACGGACTCATTAAACCCGTACCAAATTGGGGTAATTACCGGTTATGCCAAACAGGCCGAATATCTCTCAAACGAAATCGAGAATTTCAGTTTTAAGAATCTCGAACTTGGCAAGAATCTTACCGTTGCAACCGTTGACAGTTTTCAAGGCTCAGAGAAGGATATTATTATCTATGACATCGTTAGAAGCGGCAAGGCTAATGACGATACCGGATTAGGGTTTCTTGAAATGCCGAATCGAATCAATGTTGCCTTCACCCGAGCAACAAGACTGCTGATTGTTGTCGGTGATGCCGAATTTGTAATGAACGTGAAACCGAGCCACCGCTGGATAAATACTAATCCTAACAAACCGCTTCTTTTGAAAGAGTTTGTCTCCCGGCTGCATGAATTAGGCTTCATTTATGACAGTCCAGATAAGGTATTCTATGGCTAAGAAAGGAAATAGGACATATCATAAAAGATCCGGAAAGAAACCTCACGGAAAATTCGGGAAGGAAAAACACTTCGATAAAAAGCAAAACAAACTCCCGATAAAGAAGGAGCTTTTTGACAAATACAAGGACGATTTGGGCAGCGATTATGTTCTTAATGACGTGTTTGAAATTGCCTATCCCAAAATCGAAACTTCGATAGACGTAATGGTATCAGGCAAGCCCAGCGATATCCTTCAGGAGTTGCACATATTCCTACTGGAAGCGGTTAGCTCTGGGCTTGACACCAAACCTGAGTTAGCCTATTTTCTTGGTGTTTCTGAAAACGACTTCATACTTGATGAGTTGTATGCACTTTTGAAAGAGGGGCTTCTTACATTCTCGGAGGATGAAAAGTACCGTATTACCACCAAAGGAGAACTTTTTATTGAGGAACAAAAATTTATTCCGGTTACTTCACAAGAAACATTCACATTCTATGTGGATGGTTTTACTTCTTTCATATCTACGGAACGCATCGAGCCAACCAACTGTGAAAACCAACTGCAACCGACCGTCAAGGTTGACCACCAATTCATCCAACAGAAATGGATGGAAATAAACAAGCGTTATTCGGTTTCAGAAGGTAGAGAAAAGGAAATTGTTGACTTGGCCAATTACAAGCGGAGTTTCGTAGGCAGGCCGAAAACTAAATATTATCGTGTTTATGCACTGGTCTATCACCCTAAAGACCAATCGGGAAAGAAAATCCAGATAAAAGTTTATAGCCCAACCAACAAGTTTCTAAAACCGGAATCCGCCACCATTAATAAACTTTTCGCAAGCAACAAATTCCTATTTGACTTTTCGCATGAACTGAAATTGACTGAGGACTTCAAGGCACAGTTTGCCGAAGCGACCAAGGAAATCGAAGAAGAAAAACTACTTGCGGGAAAATATAAAGACATATCAACTTTTGAGCATAAAGAACTGATAAAGGAGGCTTTACGAACTGCAGAGTTTGCGGTTTATATTGAGAGTCCCTGGATTAAAAAAGCGACCATGAATTACTTAAAAGAAATGAAGTTCTTTCTTGGCAGAAAAGGGACTAAGTTGTTCATTGCTCATGGGATTGATTCAAACCCTCGTAACGCACCACACAAAGAGACCTTTGAAGAAATTCAGAAATTACAACAGCAATATAAGGACAGGTTTTTCCTCTTTCATCTACCAACCCATTTCCAAACGAAATTCCCGAACCGACATGGCTCTCATAGAAAACTACTAATTAAGGACTATGACTTCTACGTAAAAGGGAGTTTCAACTGGCTTTCATATATCGGTGACGAATCTGAAAGCTATGCGGTGGAGGAAGGCACACAGTTCTTTGATAATGTGCAGGCGTTTTGGCAAAAGGTATTTTCTGAGTACCAACTCGATAAATCACTCATCAACTTCTAATGATGAACGATCCAACGCTAGCACACATATCGCTAAAAAGAAGTTATTAAAAATGCTCCACGCGCGACTGACTTAGAAGACGGTAGCCTACAAGACAAACTGTACGAGTATGGACAACGAAAGACCACCTGACGTAGAGGACAGAAAAGAAAAAATAAAATAGCACGACCCGCCAAAAAAGGCTAAGAAAACATGCAGGCAGACAACGTAAAATGAGACTTATTACATCATATAAACTCGGATCTCGGCTGACGGATACATGTTCCAAAACCCGTACGTTTCTTAGCACAGCCCCCTCCACCCCCACCACAAACAGAAATCATGAAATTCGGGAAGACCATCAAACTTTTCTTGATTGACGGGGAACCAAATGGACGCATGACCTGTGAGTTATCCAACTGGACAGGCAAGGCATATAAAATCCCAAGAATCAAAGTAAAGGACTGTACGGACAGACCGGACTTAATAAATCCCGGCGTTTATCTCCTTTTTGGTAAAGATGAAAATGGGAAAGAGCTTGTATATATAGGCGAAGCGGAAAGTGTCTATAAACGACTAAGCCAACACCTGACGCAAAAAGACTTTTGGAATGAAGCTATCATCTTTATTAGTAAGGATGAGAATTTGAATAAAGCCCATATTAAATACCTGGAAAGCAGATTATTTGAGATAGCCAAAGCAGTAAATCGATACCAAATTGAAAACAATACTACCCCCACCCAGTCTTCTATTTCCGAATCGGATAAGGCCGAAATGGAAGAATTTATTCAAAATATAAAAATTCTTGTCAATACACTTGGTCATAAAGTTTTTGAAGAAAAAAGAGTAATCAAGTCCTCAAAAGAGGAAGCCAAAGAAACCTTTTTGATTAAGGCTGCCCGAGGTGCAAATGCCCGGGGCAAGCCAACTGCAGATGGATTCGTAGCGTACAAAGGATCGCAGATTGCTGACCCGACCGTTCCATCTATGGCTGACAGCTTTAAAAAGCTGCGTGAACGACTCATAGAAAGTGGAGTAATCGAAAAACAACATGCTTCCTATAAATTTACAGAGGACTATATTTTCTCCAGCCCCTCTACAGCTGCAACTATTGTAATGGGGCGAAATGCAAATGGGTTGACGGAATGGAAACTTAAAGATGGAACGGCCTTAAAGGAATACGAACAAGAAAAGCAATAACCCACTCCCCCCCTCACAACTTCTCCCCGCAGTATTTGCAGTAAAGGGCGTCGGCGTCGTGTCCTTCGGCGCTGCAGTGGTGGCAGGAGGTGGTGGTAAAGGCCTTTTTGCGCATGCGGGCATCCACATTGGCCATCTCCACCGATACGATGCCCGTGGGAACCGCCAGTATGGCGTAGCCGATGATCATGAGCACGGCCGACAAAAACTGCCCCAGGGCCGTGGTGGGAGCTATGTCGCCATAGCCCACGGTGGTGATGGTGACAATGGCCCAGTACATGCTTTTGGGAATGCTGTCAAACTTGCTCTCCGGCCCGCTTTCGATCAGGTACATGCTGGTGCCAATGATGCACACAATGGTGATCACCGTTCCGAGGAAAATGATGATCTTGCGCCTGCTGGCGCGCAGGGCCTCCATCAGCATGGCCGACTCGGTGAGGTACTGGGTGAGCTTGAGGATGCGAAATACCCGCAGCAGGCGCAGGGCGCGGATGGTTATCAGGTACTGGGAGGCCGGTATAAACAAGCTCAGGTAGGTGGGCAGGATAGAGAGCAGGTCCACCAGGCCGTAAAAGCTGAAGATGTACTTCCAGGGCCTGCGTATGCTGTATATGCGCAGCGCATACTCCAGCGTAAAGAGCACCGTAATGCCCCACTCCAGCACATTGAACACCCCCGCATAGGTTTGCCCGTATTGGGGCACACTTTCCAGCATCACCACCAGCACGCTGAAAATGATGGCAATGAGCAGCCCCACATCAAAGGCCTTGCCTGCCGGGGTATCGGCCTCAAAGATGATTTCGTGTATGCGGTGGCGAATTGCTTCCTGTTTGCTTAGAGGTTGCTTGGACATGGCGTTGGCATTATTTTTCCTGTCGGTCGGTGGGGGCCGCTGCCTGCTGCTCCGGCAGCCACACCAGGCGGATCTGGTAGGCCTGCCCAAAGTAAGTAAGGGCCGCCTGCCGGATGGCTTCGGCAGTGAGGGCGGCAATGCGCTTTTCCAGCAGGGCCAGCCCAATGGGGTTGACGGGCCTGCCCTCCTTGTAGCGACTGGTGAGTTGGGAGAGCCAGAAGCCGTTTTCCTTCAGGCCCCGGATCACGCGCTGCCGCTGTATGGCCGTCACCTTGTGCAGCTCTTCCTGGCTGGCGCCCTTTTGCTGTACCTGCGCAATGTCCTGCATGGCCGTGGCAATGAGCTCCTCCACCCGGGCCGGGTCGCAGGTAAAGCGCAGGTTGATGCTGTAGGTGGGCAGGGGCTCGCGAAAGGTGCTGCCCCGCAGGCTCACCCCATAGACGCCCCCTTTTTCCTCCCGCATCGACTCCCGCAGCTTGATGTTGAGCAACTGCATGAGCGAGCTGAACACATAGCGCTTTTCGGGCCTGGAAAAATCAAAGTC
>RFHT01000152.1 GCA_003696835.1 Bacteroidota bacterium | reverse complement strand
TCTATGCGGGGCCGGCATTGCCCGTAGAGGGGGTTGATGTAAATTTTATCCCACTCAAACAGCCGCATATCAATGGTTATTTCTTCTTCAATCCCGCTAACCTGTACGGCCGTGCCAGCGTTTCGCACCATGGCCAGGGGGGCCGCTCCCAGGGCGGGCACAGCCGTACACTCAAATGCGTAATCAGCCCCCCTGCCTCCCAGCATTTGCTTCACCTGTGCGGCTACCTGCTCCAGTTGATGGTCCTGCGCACTTGCCAGTATGGTGTCTGTAGCTCCAAACTGCCTGGCCAGCTCCAGTTTGCGGGGGTTGATGTCCACGGCAATGATGCGGGCAGCACCCGAAATTTCGCAGGCATTGATCACATTCAGCCCTACCCCACCACAGCCCAGTACCACCGCCGAGCTACCTGCCTTCAGCCTGGCAGCGTGCACCACAGAGCCATAGCCCGTCATGACCCCGCAGCTTACGATGGCAGCTGCCGAAAAATTGATGGGCTGGGCTTCCAGCTTTACCAGGGCAGCCTGTTTCACCAGGGCATATTCACTCAGGGTGCCCAGGTTGAAAGAGCGCTCTATGGCTTTGCCCTTCCATTGTGTACCTTCCAGATGGGCATGGCCCGGGGTATAACCGTTGCCCCCGGCCACTACCGGAGAGTTTTGTTCACAAATATGCTGGTTGCCCTCCTGGCACTGAAAGCAGTTCATGCAGGGGGTAGCCCAGTTGAGGATCACCATATCGCCTGGGGCAAAGCCGGATACCTGGCTGCCTACTTCTTGTACGATGCCGGCCCCTTCATGCCCCATGACAATGGGTTTGCCCCAGGAGAGGGAATCATAATCGGTATGGCAAAGGCCTGCGGCCTTCATTTTTACCAGTACTTCATCCTCCCGGGGGGCGGCAAGGCTGAGCAGCTCGATGGAAAAGGTACCATCGCCTTTAGCTACTGCACTTCTGGATTGTATGGGCATACGGCTTGATTGGGTTTGGTGGGTAACATCTATTTTTCTCGTTTGAGCTAGCGGGCTACTTTGAGTACGAGGCCGTCCAGGTCCTCACTGATGGTCAACTGGCAGGCCAGGCGGCTGTAGGGGCTGGTGTTTTCGGCAAACTCCAGCATGTCGTCTTCAATTTCGGAGCGGGTTCCGGTCAGGGGCATGAATTCGGGGGAAATGTGTACATGGCAGGTGGCACAGCTGCACACTCCTCCGCAATCACCGTCTATGCCGGGCACGCCGTGCTCAACGGCCAGCTCCATCAGGGAGCCAGTATGTCCTTCAAGTGTTAGGTGTTCGCCTTGGCTGGTGATAAAGGTTATTTTGGCCATACGTATAATATTTGAAAGTATGAGGTGTAGAAATTAGCTCAGGGAGTGAAAGCGGGCTGTGATGCGCCTGAAGCCCACCTTGCGATCAAATTCTCCCCAATGCTCCATGTTTTCTTCAGCCTGCAGGATTTCGATGGACTGTACCTGCTCGATGAGGCCATGCATGAGGCCTTTGAGCAGTTGGCGGGCGTGGGGGGCTCCCAGGCATTTGTGATGGCTGAAGCCAAAAGCCACATGGGGATTCACTTTGCGGTCCAGTATCACTTCATTGGGCCGTTCAAACACGCTTTCATCGCGATTGGCAGAGGCCCAGCAAAGGGAGATGCGGCTGTCGGCTTTCACCCTCCGCCCGCATAGCTGGGTGTCTTCAGTTACTACCCTACCCATGTGGGTGAGGGGAGAAAAGTAGCGTACCAGTTCTTCTGTGGCTCTGCCTATCATTTCGGGCTGCTGGCGCAGGAACTGCAGGGCCCCGGGCTGACCGGCAAAGTAAGCGAGGGTATTGGTAAGGGCATTGATGACGGTGTCCCGCCCTCCGGCAAAGGTCAGTATCATTACGCCTTTGATTTCTTCTGTAGTCAATTTCCTGCCCTGGAAGTCGGCGGCCAGCAGATGGGAGTAAAGGTCCTCTCCAGGCTGCGCCATGGCACGCGCTATCTGTTGGTCTATGTAGTCGTAGAGCACATTGGCCTTGGAGCTGTCAAGGGGATTGTCTTCGCTGCGAAACACATGCGTTCCCCAGGAAATCCAGGTTTCGGCTTCGGAGAGCGGGATGTTGAGCAGCAAGGTGAGGGCCCTGGACTGCAGGGGGAGGGAAAACTCCCTGACCAGCTCCACCTGCTCAGCGGAAAGAGCTTCTTCCAGGCTGCGCTGAATGAGGGCACCCAGCTTTTGCTCATACCAGGGCTGCAAAGGCCTTCTGAACCAGTCTTCCACCAGGGCGCGGTAGGCAGTGTGCTGGGGGGGATCCACCTCAAAGGGGATCTGGCGGGTTTGGCGTATGTGCACTTCGGAAGGAACCACGATACGGCCGGGCGTAGCGCCAGACTGAAAGGTCTTCCAGTTGTGGGCACATTTGCGCACATCTTTGTGGCGAAGCAGCATCAGCACGGGGTCGTCCTGGTCGTTCATTTCGCCACAGCCCTGTTCTTTGCGGGCCTTGTCAAAGGGATCGGGGAATTCACTGTATTTCATCTCGTCGTGCAATGCCATGTTTTGATGCAAAAATCGGGATTTATGCTGGTTTCTCATTTTCCTATTTTAGCCAAAAAGTAAACTATTTTATCATTATTTCCTTCTTTATCGTATTTTTTGGGGCAAAATAGTACATTTATGAAGCCGGTATTGGAGCAGGTAGCTGTGGGCAGGGAAAATTCCATCCTGGCATTCAGGTATTCGAGGCGGCATTTTGATGCGCCCTGGCATTTTCACCCTCAGCACGAACTCACCTACATAGAAGCCAGCACAGGTACCAAGTTTATAGGTGATTACGTAGGGACCTACAGCCCTGGTGAGTTGGTGTTGCTGCGGGCCAACCTGCCCCATTGCTGGAAAAACCATGCCCAGCCGGGCAGCAGGTCGGTATCCACCGTGATCCAGTGGGAGAAGGGGATTTTTGCCCGCATACCAGAGTTGCGCCCGGTATTTGAGCTACTGAGGGCCGCTGGCCGGGGGCTGCTGTTTGATCGGGAAGCTGCTACCGGGATCATTCCCCTTGTACGACATTTACCAGAACTCAAAGGGCATGGGCTATACCTGAAACTGCTTGAGGTGCTACTACAGCTCACGAACTGCAGTTACCGGCCCCTGTCGGATACTAATTTTCCCGACGACCTGCCTTCTGAATACAGCAGCCGCATGGCCAGGATACAGGAGTTTGTAGCGGCCAACTACCAGCGAAAAATTTACCTGGGTGAACTGGCTGCTTTGGTGAACATGTCGGAATCCTCCTTTTCCCGCTTTTTCAGTAAGATGATGGGGCGGCCCTTTTTCAGGTTTCTCAATGAATACCGCATACACCTTGCCAGAAGGATGCTCATAGAAACCGACTGGTCGGTGGCTGAGGTGGGCTATGCCTGTGGCTACGAGTCGCTACCTTTTTTTCACAAGCAGTTCAGGAAGCTGATGGGCATGACCCCAGCGGCCTACCGCAAACAATATCCTGGCATGCATATCATATCTGAGCTAAGGAACGCTCAAACATAACTTCTTCATTTTCGACTTCTATAGGGTTCCGGATTAGCTACTCAATCCATTTTCCATTCTTCCAGTTTATTCCAGTCGAAGCTCACCCCTATGCCCGGGCAATCGGGTGCCACTGCCCGGTAGTGCTCCACCTTCAGGGGGCGGGTGGTGTACTGGTCGATGGGGAAGCTGTGTACTTCCATCCAGCCTGCATGTGGCTGGGAGGACACCAGGCTGACGTGCAGCTCCTGCATGCCGTGTGAACACACGGGCAGGCCGTGGGCCTGGGCCAGGCGGGCGGCTTTGAGCCAGCCGGTGATGCCGCCGCAGTTTGAGGCGTCGGGTTGCAGGAAGGAAAGGCGGGCCTGCTCACAGGCATAGCCAAACTCATATATGGTGTGCAGGTTTTCGCCCATTGCGAGGGGCATGCCGGTGGCTTCGGCTATGCGGGCATAGCCCTGGTAGTCGTCGGGAATGGTGGGTTCTTCAAACCAGTATATGTCGTAGGGGGCAAAGGCTCTGGCGGCGGCTATGGCCTGGGGCACGCTCATGGCGTAATTGGCGTCCACCATAAAGGTAATGTCATTGCCTATGAGGGCGCGCACGGCACGGATGCGCTCGAGGTCTTCCTCCAGCTTTTCGCGCCCAATTTTGATTTTTACTGCATTAAAACCGCTGTCGAGGTAGCCCTGCACATTGCGCAGCAATTTTTCCAGCGGGAATTGCAGGTCGATGCCACCGCAATAGGCTTTGCAGCTGGAGGCTGCCCCACCCGCCACCTTCCACAGGGGTTGCTCCATCGCCTTGCAGCGCAGGTCCCAGAGGGCAATATCCAGGGCCGAAATAGCAAAGGAGGCGATGCCACCCCGTCCCACATAGTGGATGTGCCACTCCATCCAGTCGGCCAGGGCCTCGACTTGCTGCCCGTCCTTGCCCAGCAAGGCAGGGGCCAGGTCGTGTTCGATCATGGCTTTGATGGCGTGTCCGCCCTTGCCTCCCGTATAGGTATAGCCGGTGCCCTCCAGGCCATTTTTGAGGCGGATGGTGGCTGTGATCAGTTCAAAATGGGTGTGGTCGCCATGTTTGGCATCTGTGAGCACTTCAGCTAAAGGTACGCGAAAGAGGCGCGTTTCTATGTGGGCAATAGCGCTTTGCATAGGGGTAGTGAAATTAAAGGATTACAAAACCATTTGCTTTCAAAGATGCCGCAATTGTTTCAAAAAAACCATGCACATGCCCTGTACAAAAACTCAACCGCTTGTACAATTACTCATGCCAGAGGCAAAAGCCGGTAGTATGCCTCACTTCAGGGCAGCAGGATGAGCCGTTTTGTTTGCTGAAAGCCGGGGCCGGAAAGCTGTACCCAAAATAGCCTTGCGCCCCAAGCGCCCTCTTGAGGTGGCAAATTCAGGGGAATACGGTGTTTACCAGCATGGCCCGCCCCCAGGCTTTGAGCCGAAAGCAGGCGCCCCAGCACGTCGAAGAAGCGGATGTGCAGGGGAATAGGCTGTGTTGTGGTAAATTCCAGGAAGCATGTTCCGCTTGTGGGGTTGGGGAAGATGCCAAAAGTGGGAGGGGCAGCAGCCTGCATGCTGGCGGAAGCTGTGAGCGCATCCAGCGCAATACCTTCCACAAAGGCCCCTCCTTCGGTGATGGTGTAATAGCGGTCGGGCGCATGCAGAGGGACGAGCTGTTTGAGGCCACTGGGCCAGGAGATCTGCACCTCCTGGATAGCACTTGCCTGCCCCAGGCCTATGTGCAACAGGCTGGTACTTTGGCTGGCCCAGCTCTGGCCTGCCACCACTTCCCGGTAGTGGGGGTTTCCGTTTTCATCCACCACCATCACTTTGGCGCCTATGGCCTGACGGTTGCTGCTGCTTCCTATCAGTTTGAGCCCCACCCAGTGAT
>RFHT01000151.1 GCA_003696835.1 Bacteroidota bacterium | reverse complement strand
GCTCAAAGCGGTCACGATACTCCAGGCCGTAGTAATACTCCAGCACCGACAAAAACAGGCTCTTGCCAAAGCGCCGCGGACGCACGAAAAAGAGGTAGCTGGAAAAAAAGTTTTCCAGCTGCTCGATATACATGCTCCGGTCGATGTAATACTGCCCGCGTTCAACCAGGGTCTCAAAGTTGCTGATGCCGTAGGGAATCTTAATCATGGCCTCGTGTTCATGTTGTGGGTAAAGATAGAAATAATTCCACAAAGATAACTTTCTGCCAGCCAGCCGGGTTTGTGCAAGCGAAGGGGCTTGTGTATTTTGTCCCCTCAAAAACCAAAGGATTGAACTCAGCCATCCACGCCTGTATCAGCCTTCGCTACGAGGAAATATGCCGCAGCCTGCACCATCGGCTGGAGCAAGTGCTGTATGAGGGGGTGGAGCAGCAAAGCGGGCTGTACTATAAAGTAAGCCGCAAGGGAAAACTGAAGCTGCATACCACAGAAGAAACCCTGGTGCTGAGCAGCCGGGTGCACGTAGTGGTGAAGGACAGGCAGCAACCCGGGCTACTGGACTTGTGGAAAAAACTACCCACGGTGCAAGTTGATCAAACGGAGTTTGACATCACGGTTAGCTTTTACATTCAACTGAACATAGACTCCCGCTGGCAGTTGCATGCCGAGAGTTCGGGCCACTTTCAGTGGAACCGCAAAGCGAGGGTTAGCATTGGCCTGCTGAGCCTACCGGTTTCCAGTCTGATTGAACCCGAACTTCACCGGCAAATTGAGGCCATTGCCCAAAAAATAGACCTATACCTCACGGAGGAGCTGGCATTTACAGCCCAGGTGCAGGAGGTATGGCGTTTTTTGCATACCCCCCATCGCCTACCAACCGAATGGCCTGTCTGGCTCTGCCCTTTTGGCCAGTCTCCAGCCACCCTGGCCTGTGGCCCGCTGCAGTTGGAAGCCGATCAGCTAAGCTGGCGGATACAGGCACACAGTCTTTGCCGCATTTTCGTAGGAGAGCGGCCCGCTTCTTCTGCCCCACCTCCCCTGCCCGCGGCAGCCACCCTGCCTGCCGGTACCCACCAGGCCGGCCTGCGGGTAGAAGCTGTGGTTAACTATGGAGAAATAGAGCAGCGATTGATCGGTATGCAGATTCACCCAAAGGGGCTGGGGAGCTTTCGCATTGTGGGAGCTAAGTTGCACAGCCGGGAGGGGCGGCTGCACCTCAGTCTGCAGCTGAAGGGAAAGGTCGGCAAGCTGCAACTTCAGCTGTCAGCTGCATTGCTGCCTGGTAAGCAGGCACCATGGTTTCACCTGCACGATGTGCGCCATCGCCTCTGGTCGGAAAACGTACTGCTGCGCAGCCTGGCCTATCTGCTGCACAGGCGCATACATGCCTACCTGCTGCATAGCCTGGAAGAACAGCTGGCCACCTTACAGGCCGATATAAAAACCGAATTGAACAGCTGGGCTGCCGGCAGGGAGTTGCAGCCACAGGTGTACATCTCCGGCCAGATAAGCAAGATCGTACCCCGCACTCCTGTACTGCAAAAAGCCAGGATGTTCCTTCCTTTTGAGGTGGAGCATAGCCTGTATATAGAGCTGCAAAATTTATAGATCAGGGGGTTATCACGCCGCCCGCAGTATGCTGTAAATCTGAATAGACAGGGCCGAAAACACCATCTGAGCATTTGCATTGCCCATAATCTGCCGCCGGCTTTCCTCCAGGGCGCGGGTAATGCGCTCTACTTTGGTTGCGTCCACTAGCTTCGAAAAGTTTTGCTGAAATGCTTTTTCTTCCTCTGTAAGCAGGGCGAGTTGTTCTACCCCAAGATGATACAGCAGGGAATCCCGCATTTTTTTGATGGCCAGCACCAGAAACAGCTTTTGGTACTCCTTATTCTCCTTGCATATCTTTTCGGTTTGTGCGCTCATTTTGGGGTAATTGCCGGTGTAAATGGCCCGCAGCCACTCCACATACAGCGTTTTCAGGGCGATGTTGCTCTCTTCGATAAACTCCAGGGCATTGGCGATGCTGCCTTCGGCTATGGTGGCCACCTGGGCAGCCTGCTCCTGCGACAGTTGGTGCTGTTTTTGGAGGTAGGCCTGTATTTCTTCAGCCCCTACGCGTCCCAGGCGTATTTGCTGACAACGGGAGTTGATGGTGCTCAGCAGGCGGGAGGGGTCGGAGCAGGTCATGATAATGAGCGTCTGGTCCGGAGGTTCTTCCAGCAATTTGAGAAAAGCGTTGGCGCCCTGACGGTTGATGAGCTCGGCCTGCCATACCAGCAGCACCTTGTACCTGCCTTCAAAGGCTTTGAGAAAAATTTGCTGCTTCATTTCCCGTATTTCATGCACTCCAATCATCAGCTGCTTGTTTTCTCCTCCCAGCATGCGCTGCCACTGGCCAGAGCTCATGTAGGGATGCTGAAAAAATGCCTGGCGGAATTCCTGGTAATAATCAGCGGAAAGCAACTGCCTGCCGCCTTCTTTTTTGGAGATGATGGGCAGGATAAACTTCAGGTCGGGATGCAGTCCTTTGCGAATTTTTCGGCACTGGCTGCAGCTGCCGCAGCTGTCGGCAGGGCCGGGCTTGAGGCAGTTTACGTACTGGGCAATGGCATTGGCAAAGGCCAGCTTGCCCACTCCTTCGGGGCCTGTGAGCATGAGGGCGTGCGGCAGGCGGTTTTGCTGTATGGCCTCCAGTACGCGCCGGGCCACTGCCTGCTGCCCGATGAGTTCTTGAAATTGCATACGTGAAGTTAGTAAGTTTTTGAGGAATGGCCCCAGCAGCCTCGCATTTTTTTATTCACTCCCGCCATATTAGGGGAAACAAAATAAGCGACACCAGGGTGAGCACCACCGAAATGCCCGCAAGCAGCCGCAGGTTGTCTGCCCCCAGGGCTACGTCCAGCTCCTCAATGGCAAAACGGCTGGCTTTGATGAGGGTGAGCAAAATGGGCACAATGAGCGGAAAGCTGAGCACCGCCAGCAGGGTGGTTTTGTTTTCGGCCCTGGCAGCAATGGCCGACACCAGGGTGAGGTTGGCCGAAAAAGCAAAGCTGCCCAGGCAAATGAGCAGGGCAAACAGAGCCGGGCGGGCCATCTCCGTTTCGCTCAGGCCCGCATACACCAGCCAGGCCAGAAAACCTACCAGCATGAGCAGCAGGCTGTTGTACACAATTTTTGCCAGTATGACGGCCGCAGGCCGGGCCAGGCTGTAGAGGTAAAGCAGCTGGCCTGGGCTTTCGGACATAAAGCTCTTGGCTACGGCATTGATGGCCACAAACAGCATGATCAGCCAGTACAGTATATTCCAGCTCAGGGGATTTAACTGGTCCACAAAGGCCAGGGAAATGACCACCACCATGCTTACTACATAGAGCAGCAAGCCATTGAAAGCATACTTTTGCTTCCACTCCAGCTGCAATTCTTTCAACAGCATGGCCTGTATTTCCCTGAGAAAATTCACTGCCCAATATTCGGTATTCCCCTATAAAAATAAAAACCTTCTGCCCGCCAAGGGGCAGAAGGAAGTATGAGCAATCCGAAAATAAACCGGATTAGTTTCGCTTGTTCGTCTTTCCCTTTGCCGGCACCACCCTTTGGGTTTGCAGCCGGGCCTGGCCTTGCCGCTGCAGGGCCTCCTCTTTGGTAAGGGGTTGTCTAACCAACTGCGGCTGCTGTGCGCGGCCTAACTTTTGGCGAAACTGCTGCCGGGCAGTTTGCTGAAGCTGTACGGTACTTAGTTGCTGCTTTTGTACCGGTACCACCGTGCCATCAGCATGAACAGTAGCCTTTACCGAACGCGAAGGTGCCTGGCCATAAGCAGTAGCTGTCAGCAGCAGCAGCACAGAGAGGATGGTCAATAAGTGAATCGTTTTCTTCATGGATTTTGGGTTAAAATCTTAAAGCCAGGCTAATATACAATTTTTTTGCATGATGTTAGGATCAGCATACCTGGAAACAAATAAATATAACGCACTTTGCCCCATTTTTCAAATTAATTCCTCCCCTGTTGCCCCCCCTTCACCTTATTATATATAGGAATGCAAAGGCTGCTGTACCAGCTACCTCACGCCAGCTCCCCCCTCTCCCCCCGCCTGCTTGCTGTTATGATAAAGTGAAAAATGGTGTATTTTATTAACTGTATAGTATTAATTTTGGTAAAGATTTAATAGCAAAAAATTTGATATGAGGAAATTCCTGACTGCCTTTTTTGCACTTTTATGCGTTCCTTTGCTCACCTTGTGTCAGAATAGCCGGGTAATAGAAGTACATGGCCTGGTTACAGACATAGGAACGGGTCACCCCCTGGCGAACCATCCCGTAAAAGTATTTGTTGACACGGCCAATGCCGCCGGTGTATTCCACCATGCTGAGCTGACGACCAGCCCCAGCGGCACCTATCAGGAGCTGGTGGAGATACCGGCAGAGGCCAGCCTGGAGATCTGGGTGGAAACCATGGATTGCCAGGGCGAGGTGCATACCCGCATTGTAGGGGTTACTCCCAACGGCCTTTCAGGCCTGCCCGCCAATTTTGCCATTTGTGGCCTTGGCGACCCACCGGCCTGCGCTGCCGACTTTGAGTTTTGGCCGGATACCACGCTGGGCCCCCGCACCTTTGTTTTCCAGAACCGCTCAATTGGAAATATTTCGCGCCTGGAATGGCATTTTGGCGACGGGAGTTCATCCAGAGACTGGTCGCCGGTACACACCTTCCCTTCCGATGGATTTTATTTTGTAGAGCTCGTCATTGAAGACAGCACTGGCGGCTGTACCGACCAAACCGTGAGGGAATTGCTCGTTGGCAGAGCGGACTCAGCCAACTGCTTCAATGGCTTTGACTTTGTGGGTTCACCTAACGATCCCATGCGGTTGCAGTTCAACGGCTGGGCCAATACCCCTGCAGTGGACTGGCAGTGGGACTTTGGCGACGGCAGCACGGCAGCAGGCCCTCATCTTGAGCACAGCTTTCCCCAGCGGGGAAGTTATTTGGTTTGTTTGACCACCACCGACGAAAGAGGCTGTGTGGCTACCTCCTGCGATTCGGTATTTGTACCTTTCCAGCAGGGGCCGCCCTGTTTTGCCGAGTTTGAGTACGAATTTCTGGGCGATATGACCTTCCAGTTCTGGAATCACTCTGCTGCTGATGGCAGTACAGGCCTGCAGTACGAATGGGCTTTTGGCGATGGAACGAGCTCCTCGGAAGAAAACCCCGTACATACCTTCGGAGGATATGGTGCGTACGAGATCTGCCTCACGGTGTGGAACTCAGAGGGGTGTCAGGCCAATTTTTGCAATTTTATCGTCATTGCCGATACCAATACCAACTGCCTTGCTGCATTTGAATACGAACCCGACACCCTTGCAGGGCCCTTTACCTACCGCTTTTACAATGCTTCTTCAGGCGAATTTGACCGCTACAAGTGGTATTTCCCCGATGGTTACACCTCTGAGGAACCCTCTCCGGTATATACCTTCCCGGGCGAAGGGCATTTCCGCGTGGGCCTGCTCATCCACAATCAGGACTGGACCTGCTGGGATTCCACTGTACAGGATATATTCATAGACGATGGCATTCCCAACGACTGCTATGCACACTTTGGTTTCTTCCCCGATGAAGCTGACGAGTTCAAGGTGAATTTTGAAGGCGTTGGAGGCCCCAATATTGTGGAGTGGAAATGGGACTTTGGCAACGGCCGTACGGCCCTGGGCCGGAATGTACAGCACCGCTTTGACCAGCCCGGCGAGTACTGGGTGTGCCTGCGGGTGCAGGACGAGAGCGGCTGCCGGGCAGAGTTTTGCGAGCCCGTGCGCGTACCCTTCAACGACCATCCCTGCCATGCAGGTTTCAGCTTCGAGCTCACTGCCGACGGGCAGGTAAAGTTTGATAACCATTCCCAGAGCAGTACGGCGGGCTCAGCTCCTTCCTTTTACTGGGACTTTGGCGATGGCAGCACCTCTACCGATCCCTTTCCTGCACACACCTATCAGCAGGACGGGGTGTATGAGGTATGCCTTACCCTGGTGGATGAGAGCGGCTGTGAAGACACCTGGTGTGAGCGCGTATATGTACTGCGCGACCCCCGTGGTGACTGTGTAGCTGCATTTGATGTGTTCCGGGACAACACCCTGGGGCCCCTGGGCTTTAAGTTTGTCAACCAGTCCACGGGCAACTATACCCATTGGGAATGGCATTTTGGCGATGGGGAAGTATCGAGCGAGCCCAATCCGGTGCATTATTATCCCGGCCCCGGAACCTACTTTGCCGGCATCCTCATATACGACTCCACCTGGAGCTGCTGGGATTCGGCAGCGGTGAGCATTTTCATCGAGGGCCAAACCCATTGTGAAGCAGAATTTGAATTCCGCCACGATCCCAACGATGGCTTCAAAGTGCAGTTTGAAGGCTTTGGAGGCCCCGAGGTTGTAGAATGGGAATGGGATTTTGGCGACGGACAACACGCACGTGGCAGACAGGTAGGCCACCGCTATGTACAGCCCGGCGAATACCAGGTATGCCTGCGCATACTCACGGCCAACGGCTGCCGCACGGAGGTATGCAAGCCCATACGGGTGCCCTTCGAAGACAGGCCCTGTCGTGCCAAATTTGAATACGAACTTACCGACGACGGGCAGATCAAGTTTGAAAACCACTCGCATGGCAGTGCTCCGGGTAACCTCACCTTCGCCTGGGACTTTGGAGATGGCACCACCTCTTCTGCTGCGCACCCCGTACATCATTATCCACAGGACGGCGTTTACTTCGTATGCCTGACCATCACAGATGAAACGGGCTGCGAAGACAGCTGGTGTGAGCGCGTATATGTGCTCAGAGACCCACGTGGCGACTGTGTGGCAGCATTCCAGGCCCTGAAAAAAGACGATATCGGGCCTTTTGCCTACCAGTTTGTCGATCAGTCCAGCGGCAATTATACCGAATGGGAGTGGCACTTCGGCGACGGCAGCATGTCGCGCGACGAGAACCCCATACATCATTATCCCGGTCCCGGAGAGTACTTTGCCGGTATCCTCATTTACGATTCTGCCTGGAATTGCTGGGATTCGGCTGCTGTGACCATTTTCATTGAAGGCGCCGTTGAATGTGAAGGCGAATTTGAATTCCGCCCCGACCCGGCAGACGAGCTGCGGGTTCACTTCGAAGGCTTTGGTGGCCCCAACATTGTGGAGTGGAAATGGCGCTTTGGCGATGGCCATGCCGCCACCGGCCCCGTGGTGAACCACCGCTACGTACAGCCCGGCGATTACCGCGTGTGCCTGGAAATTGTGGATGAGAGCGGCTGTTACAAAGAAATATGCAAGCACATACGCGTGCCTTTCGGCGACCGTCGCTGCTTTGCCAAATTTGACTTTGAGGTGCTGGTGGACCGTTTTGTGAAGTTTGAAAACTACTCCCACCACAATGATCCCAACGCCCCCCTGCATTTCTTCTGGGACTTCGGCGATGGTACCACCTCTAATCTGCGCCATCCCGACCACCAGTATGCGCAGGATGGAACCTATGAAGTATGCCTGGTGGTGAAAGATGACAATGGCTGCGAAGACCGTTTCTGCCAGCGCGTGTATATCGTAACTGATCCCGCAGGAGACTGTGAGGCTGAAATGGAAGTTCGCCACAGAGAAGTGGATCCATTCACTTACAAGTTTATCAACCATTCCACCGGCAACTATACCCGCTGGGAGTGGCACTTTGGCGATGGAAAAACCTCGGTAGCCGAAAGTCCCATTCACCGCTATCCGGGGCCGGGCCGCTACCTGGCAGGGCTGCTCATTTTCAACGAAAGCTGGGACTGCTGGGACTCCACCACCGTGAGCATTGAAATTGATCCGGACGTGGTAGAACCTCCCGTATGCCACAACCGCTTTGAGGTGAGCCCATTGGATGGAAACCCCTTTGCCTTTAACTTTGTGGGCCAGGCCGATACCGATGTGGTGACATGGCGCTGGGACTTTGGCGATGGCTCTCTGGCCAATGGCAAAGAAGTGCAGCATGCCTTTGCTTCGCCGGGTGAGTACCTCGTATGTCTCAAAACGGTGGATGCAGCCGGTTGTGAAGCCGAATTCTGCAAACCGGTGAAAGCTCCTTACGAGCAGCGCACTTGCGAAGCCCGTTTCCGCCCCGAACGCCTGGGCAATGGGCAGGTGAGGTTCGAGAACAAATCCAGCGGAAGCGGCCCCCACGAAGAGATGGCATTTGCCTGGAGTTTTGGCGACGGCACCTATTCTGAGGAAATTTCGCCCAGCCATACCTACACCACCAACGGCACCTACCTGGTATGCCTTATCATGGTGGACAACTCCGGCTGCGTGGACTCCCTCTGCAAAGCCATTACCGTTACAGATGTGCTGCCACCCGACGAGTGCGAAGCCCATTTCTATTACTTCACCCGGGCCACAGACGCCAGTGGCACCACCATCAAGTTTGAAAACGACTCCCGTAGCACGGCCGACCGCCTCGAATTCTTCTGGGACTTTGGCGACGGTAACACTTCTACCGAGGCGGAACCCTCGCACACCTACGCCGATGGCGGTATTTATACGACCTGCCTGACGGTCACCAGTCCCGATGGCTGCAGCAGCACCTATTGCGAGGCCGTGTTTATTGAGGCAACACAGTCGTATTACACCCTCTGTGGAGCCGTATATACCGGCGACCTGCCAGCCGATGACGTAACGGTTTACCTCATCACGCTGGATATTGAAACGCAAACGCTCATCGCCCTGGATTCGGTGCGGGTTACCAACGACGGTACTTCCGACTCAAGCTATTACTGCTTTGAGTACGTGCCTTCGAATTTTTACATCACCAAAGCGGCCCTCAATCCCACTTCGGCTTACTACCGGGATTATGTGCCCACTTACTTTGGCGATGTGCTCTTCTGGGCCGAAGGCAACTTTGTACCCCTCTTCATTGACCGGGACAACATCGACATTCACCTGCAAAAGGCCGAAAACCCCGGTGGCCCCGGCTTCATAGGTGGAAACGTCTTCCAGGGTGCCAACAAAAACGGCCAGGGTGCCGACCGCATCCAGGTGATGCTATTGGATGAAAATGGAGATGTGGTGGCTTATACCTACTCCGACGCCGACGGGCAGTTCCTCTTTGAGAACATTCCCTATGGCTCCTACAGCGTGTATGCCGAGGTAATGAACCTCGAAACGGTGCCGGTTGTGGCCAGTATAGACGAGGAAACGCCTGGTGTGGAAAATGTGGGCATTGAAGTAGGTGATGAACAGGTAGTAGGCTTCCTCTTTGAGACTTCCGAGTATGTCTCTGCTATGAGCATGCCTTACCCCAACCCGGCCAGCACCACGGTGTACCTGGACATGAACCTCAAGCAGGCCAGCCTCATACGCCTTGAGCTGCGCAATGCCGTAGGGCAGTTGCTGTGGTCGGGTGAAAAGCGCTACACAACGGGCGCCCACAAGCTGGAGGTTCCCGTGCACAACCTGCCCGAAGGGGTGTACATGCTCAGCATCATCGCCAACCATCAGGAACGCGAAATGAAGAAGATCCTAAAATATTAATTTCAGATTCCTTCCTGTTAGTTTTTGTAAACCTATCGTTTACTAAGCTGATGTTACAGGGCCACTCCGCAAGGGGTGGCCTTTTGCTATGGAAGCTGGCTTGTTAATGTTTTTTTCCCAAAAAAAATACTCAAAAAATTGCCTATTTTTATACCATTGCATTTTCACCAACCCTCCTGCTATGGCTTTTTCAGATTTCCGGCAATTTTCCCACACCTACAAACACATCACCCATCCGGTTTATCACAAGGGTACAGGTCCTCCTGTGCTGGTGATGCATGAGCTGCCCGGTATGGTACCGGAGTGCATTGCCTTTGCTGAGCGGCTGGTAGCTGCGGGCTTCAGCGTATATTTGCCGCTGCTCTTTGGCCGCCCCAACAAGCAGGCCACTGCTGCCAACCTGCTGCGGCTGTGCATCAGCCGGGAGTTTTATTTGTTTGCCAAACACAAAACCAGCCCCATTGTGGCCTGGCTGCGCGACCTGTGCAGCCATCTTCATACCCTGCACGGACCCGAAAACAAAGGCGTGGGCGCCATTGGCATGTGCCTCACGGGGGGCTTTGCCATTCCCCTGCTGGTGGAGCCCAGCCTCATGGCGCCCGTGCTCAGCCAACCCTCCCTGCCCGCCAACCTCTCTGCTGCACACAAGCGGGCCCTGGGCTACAGCCAGGAGGAACTGCAGGCAGCCAAAGCCCGCGTAGAGGCCGAAAACCTGCGCATCAAGGCCTTTCGCTTCTCGGCCGACAAGCTGGCGCCCAAAGCACGCATTCAGACCCTGCAGCAATACTTTGGCCCGGCACTTGGATACCATGAACTGCCTTCAGACCAGCAGGCCCCCCATGGCAAAGGCTGCCATGCCGTGTTTACCATCGACTTTGTGGACGAGCCCGCTCACCCCACTTCCCTGGCCCTGGAGGAGCTGATTGCCTTCTTTCGCCAACGGTTGATGTGAGGTAAGCTTGAGGATGGCAGCCAGATTATGTAGATTGTGAATCTCAAACACATCGTTCATAAGCATTGCCCCCTATGACCCGTCAACGAATTGCCTGGATACTGCTCGCCCTCTTCGTCATAGCCGGCATGTTGCTGGTGCTGCGCCCGGTGCCCCGGCCCACCGAAGACAATACCGTGAGTGTAAGAGGAAAAGTGGAGTACATTTTTGAAGGCGGGGAAAAAGATGTGGTGTTCAGCCTGCAAAACGATGCCAATATCTACTACATCAACCGGGGGCTGGAGCAGGGCCTCGAACTGGCCAGCTTGCGTACCCTGCTGCTGGGCGAGGAAGTGGAGCTGGTGTACATACAGCACTGGACGCCCCTGGACATGGGCAACCACAGCCGGCACCTGGCCCGGGTGCGCTATAAGGATACGCTCATTTTTTCTGAAATGTAGCTGGTCTCAATTGTCTTTTGGCTGGGCCTGCAGTTCTGCAAAACGCTGGTGGTAGGCCGCATTCCACATGTAGATACCCAGTAGCAGTCCCAGGTACCAGAGGCCATTTTGGGTGCTTTTTGAGAGTTCATTATTTACCATCAGCACCATCATCAGGGGCAAAAAGGGGGTAAGGAAAGCAGCCAGGCTCATGCAAACCGACTTCCATGCCTTCAGGCGTTTGCTGTTGTAGCTTCGGTAGGTTTGGATAAGCAAAAACAAGAGCGCTACCACAAAAATGAGGCTATAGGGGGTGGCTCCTTCCAGCCCAAACCACGCTTCCATGCCCAGCCCCAGGAAACTACCGGCTATCAGGCCGGCCACACCCAGCAGCAGGCTAAGGGCAAATACTTTCCATTGCACCTGCTGGAAGATGAGGATCCCCAGCCAGAGAAAAAAGAAGAAAAATATGACCAGGTGTAAACTATCTGCCTGCTGGTAGCCCAGCGCATTGCGCTGGGCGCGGTCAATGCGGGAAATATGGCGAAACACTTTGTCTTTCTCTATGTAGTCCACTGCCGGAGGCCCGTCTTTTTTGTAGGCATACAACAGTTGTTCGGGCCGCAGTTGTGGGTCAAGCCTGATGCCGTATTTTTCCAGGGTGCTCAGGTAAGCCTGCAGATGGGCCAGCTTGCCCTGCTCACTGCGGGTATTTTCTACAATCTGTTCCAGTTCCTGATAGCTAAAAGCCCCATCTATCAAATTAATCCAGGAGTACTGATCCGGTCCCATCGTGAGGTACTCGCCAATATTGAGTGCATTGACGTCGGAGATCAGTTGATTGCGGCTTTCGACAGAGGCCACCTTGTGAGTGAGCAGCAGGGTGTAAGTGAGCGGAATGCACAAGAGCACCAAGAGGCCCAGGGCCACCACCAGCTGGTTTTGCACCGCATGCAGCCTCAACTGCCGGGCGTACACCTTTGCGGTGCTGAAGAGGGAAAAGCGCCACCCCCAAAAACCCGCAGCCAGCAGCACAGGCAGCATCAGCAATACCAGCACCTGGTCGGGATCGGGCACCTGCTGGGTGGATACCTGCTGCAAGGCCGCCCGCAGGCTGAACAGCCCCAGGCCGATAAGACCGTAAAATGCTACAAAGTGAATCCTGCTTGCCCATAAACCCGGATGGTGCAACAGCAGGTGCCTGTCCAGATCTTTTAAAAAAGCAGGGACGAATAAGTCAAGTTTTCGAAGCATTTTGTCTGAATAATTTGAGGGTTGAAGTACTAATATCCCGAAAATAATTCACCGTAATGTTTGCATCCACCAGCAACTGCAGCAGCTTGCCCGCTTCTGTATTTACGGGCGTATGGATGGTTTTGGTTTGGCCGTGGTCTTCTATGCGCAGGCCTTTGAGCTGTTGCAGCGCCTCCATGAGGCTGGCTTTGGAGGCAGCCGTGCCTATCTCAAACAAGTTCTCTTTGCGGTCCTTGCCAAAGTCTTTCATCTTGCCATTGTAGAGGATCTCTCCGTTTTTGATGAAGAGGATGTTGTCGGCTATGCTTTCGAGCTCGTGCAGGTGCTGGGAGCTTAGCAAAATCGAAATGGGGTTGAGGCTGCTTTTGGCCAGGTAGCGCAGGTCCTGCAAAAACACCTGCTGGGTATTGATGTCGAGGTTGGCCAGGGGCTCGTCAATGATGAGCAGACGGGGGTGCCACACCAGGGCACGTGCCAGTTCAAAGCGCAGCTTGTAGCCACTGGAAATTTCACTCCACAGGGCGTCTTCATATTTGGTTAGCCCCAGCCGGTGAATAACAAAGTCCACCCGTTCTTCATTTTCCCGGCCTTTGATGCCGTGTATGGCCGCTGTGAAGTGCAGGTTTTCTTTGAGGAAGCCGTTCCAGGCGGGTAAATGCTGGGGGATAAAGGCAATGTGCTGCTTGATGCGGTACCAGTCGCCTTCGGGCACCTCAAAGGCGGGGTAGCGCAGCTTGCCGCCCGATATCTGCAGGTCTCCCGCCACGATGCGAAGCAGGGTGGTTTTGCCATTGCCATTTTCGCCCACCACCCCTGTTATTTCTCCCAAATTCAGCTCCAGGTCGATCTCTGGCAGGCGGAAGCTGTGTTTGGCCGTGCGAAACACTTTGGTGATGCCCCGGCCTTCAAATACCGGCCTTCTGAGCAGCATCTCCGCCGACGGCGCAGCCGGGACAGCCTCTGGAG
>RFHT01000150.1 GCA_003696835.1 Bacteroidota bacterium | reverse complement strand
TGCACCGCAGCCTGCAAGCATTGCACTACCAACCTCCGCAGGTGGACGACAGCCTTTCGTCAGCCATGTTTGATGCCTTGCTCAAAGCCCTTGATCCGGAGTCCATGTACCTTAGCAATCAAGCCATAAAAAAGGTAGAAAGATTTCGCTATTTGCTGGACGACGCCCTGAGGGAATCTTCCTGTCAGGCCCTACAGGCCCTTACAGACTGGTACCGGCAGGAGTTGAGGGCGGTAGATACCCTTATTGCGGGTATAGAGCCAGGCGATATCCGCTTTTCTGCGGCTGAACACATTAGGCTGCGGCGCCTTCCTTCCCGGCGGGCAGCCCCCAGGGCTGCCGATATGCAGGCCCTGCGCCAGCACTGGCGCAGGTGGATAACCTACCGCCTCCTGCTGGCCGCCTGGTCGGCAGGCGATCCCGATATGAACAGCGAAGCGGGCCTGACCCGGTTTGGGCAGGCCCGGCAGGCTGCCCGCTGTAAGCTGAGCCGCATACTGGCTCATCCCCTGGGCTTTGAAGCCTTTGTAGCCACCGAAATGCAGCGGGTGATGGCTGAGATGTACGACCCGCATACGACCTACTTTTCGGCCAGAGAGCGAGAATTGTTTGAAGCCGCCCTGGCCACCAGCGCCTACTCCTTTGGCATCAGCCTGGACGAAAGCCGTCAGGGCGAAATCCGCATTGCCCGCCTGCTGCCGGGCGGCCCGGCCTGGAAGTCCAATGCCCTCAATACGGGCGATGTGCTGCTGGAAATTGGGCTGCCCAATGGCGAAAATATAGAGATGCTGTGCATGAATGCCTGGGAAGTAGAACAACTGCTGTATCAGGGCGGGCATCCCTACCTACGGCTGAAGGTACGCAAAGCCAACGGCCAGATTCGCGAAGTGAGTCTGCAGCGCGAAAAGATTGAAATGGAGGAAAACATTGTGAGTAGTTTTGTACTGGATGGCAATCCGCGCCTGGGCTATGTGTATTTGCCGGCTTTCTACCTGGACTGGGAAGACGAAAACGCCCTGGGCTGCGCCAACGATGTGGCCAAAGAGCTGCTCAAGCTGCAAGCTGAGGGTATAGAGGGCCTCATTCTGGATGTGCGCAACAATGGCGGCGGCTCCATGAAGGAAGCCCTGGACCTGGCGGGCATTTTTATCGACATAGGCCCGGTGGCCATAGTAGAGTCGGGGCAGGGCCAGCTGAGCCTGCTCAAAGACCACAACAGAGGCACCATCTATACCGGCCCTCTCATCGTGATGGTCAACGGCCACAGTGCTTCGGCCTCAGAAATATTTGCCGCTGCCCTGCAGGATTATCACAGGGCGGTGATTGTGGGCAGCAAGACCTATGGCAAATCTACCGGCCAGCTGGTGTTGCCCGCCGATATGGGCACGCCCGATCCCCGCCACGGCTTTATGAAGGTAACCATGCACAAATACTACCGCATCAACGGCCACAGCTACCAAAAAGAAGGGCTGCAGCCCGACCTGCTGTTACCTGAGCCCCTGATGAACGTCTCAAGCAAAGAAGCCGATGAGCCACGGGCCTTGCCCGGCGGCAGGGTGGACAAACAGCTAAGCTATCGCCCCTGGCCGCCGCTGCCGCTGCAAGCGCTGGCACACAGAAGTGCTGCACGCCTGCAAGTAGATGAAAACTTCCGGCAAATCCGGGAATTTAATGAGCAGTTGCCACCGCTGTTTGCTGAGGGGCTGCAGTTGCCACTGGAAATGAGCGCCTTTAGGCCCGTCATGCGCGAACTCAACCAGCAACTGCAATGGCTGAATACGGTGAACCGGCGAAAAACTGCCGCTTTCCGGGTAAGCAACCATGCCTTTAACCAAATGCTGCTGCAACTCGACCCCAACAAGCTGGCAACTAACCAGGCCATTCGGGAAGACATTGAACAAGACATTTATATAGAAGAGGCCTATCACATTATGAAAGACCTCATTGCCCTGACTAAACCATAACTACCTGTTGAATTCATGAAGCTGAAAAAACTTGCCCCCATTCTATTTCTTCTCCTGTCGGCAGGCGTGTCGCTACCCCTTCGTGCACAGTACGAGCATGCAGGTCAGTACATGGAGGCCATGTTTGCCCAACACCCCCAGTTTACCCAGGCCCTGTGGAACTACGTGCGGGTGGCTGCAAGAGGAAAAAACGCCAAACGCATCGAAAACCGCCGCCTGGAGCTGCTGGCTACGACCAGCCAGATCCGCTCCGTGGTGAACCGCATGCCGCCTTATGAAGGGGATGCCAGCCTGCGCGATTCGGTGGTGAAATACTTCGGCCTGGTGTATGACATCCTCAATGAAGACTATGCCAAAATCGTGAACCTGGAGGAAATTGCTGAGCAATCTTATGACCTCATGGAAGCTTACATCCTCACCAAGGAAAAGGCCAATGAAAAACTGGAGGAAGCCTCCGACATGCTGGACCTGGTGCAGGCCAGCTTCGCTGCCCGCCACCGCATTATTCTACAGCGAGGCGAAAAAAGCGAGGAATCCCATAAACTGGAAACGGCCGGGGAGGTGATCAAATACTACAACGCCATTTACCTGCCCTTTTTCAAATGCTACAAACAGGAAGCCTACCTGCTGGAAGCCCTGGAGCGAACCGACCTCAACAGCCTCATGCAAAACCAAAATGCCCTGGCTCAGTACGCCCGCGAAGGCTTGCACCAACTCGATTCCCTGCCCGACTATGCGGGCGATGCCTCCCTTAAGCAGGCGGCGGCTAAGCTGTTTGACTTCTATTTGGACGAAGGTACCGAAAAGGCGCGTGTACTCACTGGTTTTTTCCTCAAACAGGAACAGCTGCAAAAAATGCAGGCCATTATAGAATCCAAAAAACCCCAGGAACGCAGCCAGCAGGACATCGACCAGTACAACCAGGCCGTGGAGTCCTACAACCAGGCGGTTACAGCATTTAACCAGGCCAACCAGGAACTAAATGCGCAAAGGGGCCTGCTGCTGGAAGACTGGAACAAGGCTGTGGATGCCTTCATGGACCGGCATGTACCGAAGTAGGTCATGCAAGGGGCAGAGCGGAGCGTAG
>RFHT01000149.1 GCA_003696835.1 Bacteroidota bacterium | reverse complement strand
CAACTGTTGTTTTTCTAACTTCCCCTGCGTATTTTTGTCGGCTGAAAAAATTGGGAAAAATAAGGCCGTTCTTTTGACACTCTTCTAAACAATCACCCCATTTCATTAATAATATGGCAACAAAAGTAGGTATTAATGGCTTCGGACGCATTGGTCGCCTCGTATTTCGTGCGCTGATCGATCAACCCGATGTAGAAATTGTAAAGATCAATGACCTGACAGATAACGCCACTTTGGCCCAACTGT
Organism: Bacteroidota bacterium; assembly: GCA_003696835.1. GTDB lineage: Bacteria > Bacteroidota > Bacteroidia > J057 > J057 > J057. Next base: position 2,854 of record RFHT01000149.1, on the reverse strand, counting down.
TGAAATATGACTCCATTCACGGCAAGTTTCCGGGTACGGTTTCAGCTGATGAGGAGTCCATTACCGTAAATGGCAAACGCATACTGGCCTCGGCCGAGCGCAACCCGGAGAACCTCCAGTGGGGGGAATTGGGCGTAGAAATTGTAATTGAGTCCACGGGCGTATTCCGCAACCGGGAAAAGGCGGGCCTGCACCTCAAAGCTGGTGCCAAAAAGGTCATCATCTCGGCACCGGCCAAAGGCGCTGTGGATGCCACAGTGGTGTTGGGCGTAAATGACGAGGTGCTGAGGGATGACATGCAGATCATTTCGAATGCCTCCTGTACCACCAACTGCCTGGCGCCCATGGCCAAGGTACTGGACGATGCCTTTGGCATCGTGTCGGGCTACATCACCACTATACATGCCTATACGGCCGACCAGCGCATACAGGATGCACCCCATAGAGACCTGCGCCGCGCCCGGGCAGCGGCCATCAACATTGTGCCCACCACTACCGGCGCTGCTGTGGCTGTGGGCAAGGTGCTGCCCAAGCTGCAGGGCAAACTGGACGGCATTGCGGCACGCGTGCCGGTGCCCGACGGCTCTTTTACCGACCTGGTGGCCGTACTGGAAAAGGAAGTAACTGCCGAGGAAATCAACGCTGCCATGAAGGCCGCCGCCGAAGGGCCCCTCAAGGGCATACTGGAGTACTCCACTGATCCGCTGGTGTCTTCCGACATCGTGGGCAATCCCCACTCCTGCATTTTTGACAGCGGCATGACCTCTGCCAACGGCAAGATGGTTAAGGTCATTGGCTGGTACGACAACGAATGGGGCTACTCCTGCCGCGTTGCCGATCTGGTGGGCAAGTTGGCATAGAGAAAGGGTTCATTTGTTCATAGCATATAGCAGGCATACTCCGTAAGGGGTATGCCTTTTTTGTTGGGGATCTGGGCGAAGTGGGTGGGCAGGCGGGCAGGGTGTGGAAGAAATGCCTATCTTTAGGACTGAACAAACAGCATTAACAATCGACAAACAGCATGAAACGAAGAGAATTTGTGCAAAAGAGTGCAGCTGGCGCGGGGGCGCTGGCGATGGGCAGCGGCCTGGCTTCGGCGGCTGAAACACGACCCAAACCTGGCAAGGAGGCCTTCAATCTCAAATATGCGCCGCATTTGGGCATGTTTAAACACCATGCCGGAGAGGACCCGGTGGATCAGATTCAGTTCATGGCCGATCAGGGATTTCGGGCATTTGAGGACAACAGCCTGACGCAACGGGAGGTAGGGGTGCAGGAAAAAATTGGGGCGGCCCTGGCCCGCAACAACATGCAGATGGGGGTGTTTGTGGGCAACTGGAACGCCCGCAGGGGCGATGGCCTTGCCCGGGGCGAGGCCGCTATGCGCAAGCAGTTTCTGGATGAGATGCGCGCATCGGTGGAGGTAGCCAGGCGCGTGGATGCCACCTGGATGACCATTGTGCTGGGTGAACGCCACCCCAAGCTGGAGCTGGACTACCAAACGGCCCACATTGTGGAAACGCTCAGGCGGGCCTGCGATATACTGGAGCCCCACGGGCTGGTGATGGTGCTGGAGCCCCTGAACCCCTGGGTGAACCACCCTAATATGTTTCTGGCCAAAATCCCCCATGCCTACCTGATATGTAAGGCCGTCAACAGCCCTTCCTGCAAAATCCTTTTTGACATGTACCATCAGCAAATCACAGAGGGCAACATCATCAACAACATTGACCTGGCCTGGGACGAAATCGGTTACTTCCAGATAGGAGACGTGCCCGGCCGCAAAGAGCCCACTACGGGCGAAATGAACTACAAAAACATCTTCCGCCACATTTACAACAAGGGCTACACGGGGGTGCTGGGCATGGAGCACGGCAACTTCCATCCGGGCAAGGAAGGAGAGGTGGCCCTCATCAAAGCTTATCGTGAGGTGGACGCTTTCCGCTAATGGGGAATTTGTTTTTTTAGGGTCAATGAGGGGAAGGCCGCCGCAAAACGGGAAGCGGAGGAGCGCGTGTGCTCATAGGGGGAAGTAAAACAGCGATTTTGAAGAAAAACGGCCAAAAATGGCCGTTTTTCGTGTTTATGGGGCGGGAATATCGGCTGGATGACAGTTTGATGAGTAGGGGTTGGGCATATTAAAATCAAGCAGTTAACATGAATTATCTTTCAAAAAACTAATAACCCAAAAACAACCGTTGATCCATGCGTGCTTCATCAGACAAGGTTCCCTTCACCCATTTACTGCCGGGTTTGCGTTTTGCCCTGGAGAAGCTCAAGGGAGCTGAGAAACGCGAATTCCTGGCCCGGCTGGCCAAAGGCCTGGGAAGGGGAGGTCAGACGGTTCTGGCCAGGCATCTGGATGTTTCGCGAAAAACCATACGAAAAGGACTTTACGAACTCGAAAGTGGTATCAAATGCTGCGATGCCACCGGCCACCGGCACCGAAAGGGTGTTGAGAAGCGCCTGCCTCATTTGCTGGACGACATACGGTCCATCATAGAGCAGGAAGGACACAGTTTGCAGCTTACGGCCCGGGATATACGCCAGCGGCTTATCAGCCAGAAGGCATACAGCGAAGGCGAGCTGCCTACTACCCAAACGATTTACAACAAGGCACGGCAGCTGGGCTACCGCTTTGGCCCGTGATGAGGGATGCCCGGCCCTGTTGCTCAGGAACGTGATATGTAATTTTTTGGAATTGCGCTGCAATGGCTGGAGAGCTTATGCGCCATAGGTCGGCGCTTGGCTAAGTTGCAAGGCGCCTAAGGTAAAACTGTAACATTCAAACATACATTTTTATGAAATCTTACCCGTTTTTCTCCATTCGGGCCTGTATGCTGCTGGCCATACT